>CAZICU010000005.1:0-4361 GCA_964537905.1 uncultured Gammaproteobacteria bacterium | reverse complement strand
AGTATTAAGTATTTGGTATTTGTTTTTTGATTTCAACCAAGCCTTCTTCGAGAGTTTTCATCTTGATTCCTAAATCTTGGACTTTTTGATTGGAAGTAATGAGAGTTTTTTGCCAAGGACGACTGCCTTCTGGCTGAGATTTAACATATTCTTCTAAACTGGAGGTGGCAACTGAATTTTCATCAAACCCAAAAGTTTTAGCAACTAATTTGGCCATTTCATAGGGAGAATGAGATGAAGAGCCAACTAAATGATAAATTCCAGTATTTTTATTTTCTAAAAAATAACCTAAGGCCTGGGCAATATCATCAATAAAAGTGTAGGTACAGATTTGATCAGAAAACATTTTGACGGGCTCATTATTTTTCAGTTTTGTTAAAACTTTGTGGATAATATCGGGTTTTTTGTCGAAATTAGCTCGATAAGGGTAAGTGATACGAGAAATGTTGAAATTGGAGTAACCAGAATCTTGAATAAGTTTTTCGCCAAGATATTTAGTTTCACCGTACCATTCAATAGGATTAGGAGTGTCAGTTTCTAAATAAGGAGTGGTTTTGGAACCGTCGAAAACAAAATCAGTGGAAATATAGACGAGATATTGATTGTATTTTTTGGCTAAATCTAGAATATTTTGAGTCCCTTCGACATTGAGTTGATAACAAAGACCAGCTTTGTCCCCTTTTTGTTCCCAAGCGGCATTAGTATCGGTAAAGGCGGCCAGATGCAAAACAGCCACAGCATCTTTATTTAATTCAAAAGCAGTGGTTAAATTTTCTTTGTCTAAAATGTTGACGCCAGTATCAAGAGAGAAATCGACAAATTCGTATTTGTCTTTTAAAAGCTCGATAATGCGTGAGCCAACTAAACCACTTAAACCTGTGCCAATTATTTTTTGCATATTTTAATCCTCTTTCCGGGTAAACCGGTATTTCTCCTTAACAAGGAGAAAAGTCTTAATTATTAATTTAAAAAACTGGATTGTTTTTAATTTCTTCTAATTTTGGCCAATTTTGATCTTTTTCGGATAAAATATAATCCATAGTCGGCCAGTCGATGGCGATTTCTGGATCATTATATAAAATTCCACCTTCGGATTCTTTGTTGTAAAAATTAGAGCATTTGTATTGAAAATCAGCAATATCCGAAAGAACTAAGAAGGCATGAGCGAAACCTTGGGGAATAAAAAACATGGTTTTATTTTCGTCAGAAAGCAAAACTGCTTCGTATTGACCGAAAGTTGGCGAATTTTTGCGAATATCAACGGCCACATCAAGAACTTCACCACGAGTACAACGAACTAATTTATCTTGAGCAAAAGGTGGTTTTTGAAAATGAAGACCACGAAGAACGCCTTTGGTAGATCGAGAATGATTATCTTGAACAAAATCAACGGTTATACCGTTTTCGGTAAAAACTTTTTTGGAATAGGTTTCCATAAAGAAACCTCGATCATCTCCAAAAACAGAAGGTTCAATTATAACTAGACCATCGATTTTACATTTGGTGAAATTCATTTTTCAATCTTCCCCTTTTTTCCCCTTCTTTGACAAGACGGGGAAATAATTAGTAATTTATTTTTTAAGACTATTTAATTTTAGATAAAATTCTTCAGCTTCGGCTTTGGTTTCTTGCCACCAAGAAGTATTGGCAGTGTACCAATCGATAGTTTGTTGAAGACCAGATTCGAAATTATATTTTGGTTCCCAACCCAATTCACGATTAATTTTATCCCAACTAACGGCATAATTATCGTGAGCTGGACGGTCAGCAACATATTCAAGGGAAGATTCGTCTTTACCCATAAGTTTGAGCATAAGTTTAACTAATTCCATATTAGAAGTACCTTTTTTAAGACCGCCGATACAATAGGTTTCACCGATCTTACCGTTTAATAAAATAGCTTCGATAGCTCGACAATGATCTTCAACATGAAGCCAATCTCGAAAGTTTAAACCTTGACCATAAACTTTAATTTTTTGTCCAGTTAACAAATTAGTGATAGAACGAGGAATCATTTTTTCGGGGTGTTGATAAGGACCGTAGTTGTTGGAACAATTACTGATAGTAATAGGAAGACCAAAAGTTTTTCCGAAAGATCTAACTAAATGATCTGATGAGGCTTTGGAGGCGGAATAAGGAGAGGAAGGATCGTAAGGAGTGGCTTCATTGAATTGATCGTCTGAACCCATTTCAATGGAACCAAAAACTTCGTCAGTAGAAATGTGGTGAAAACGAGTGTTATTTTTTTTGGCAGCTATTAAAAGATTATAAGTGCCTAAGACATTGGTACGAACAAAAAGAGAGGGGTCGTCAATAGAACGATCAACATGAGATTCGGCAGCGAAATGGACAATAGTATCAACTTGAGAAACTAATTCTTCAACTACTTTTTCATCTAAAATGTCACCTTGGACGAACTTATAATTAGGATTATCGGTAAATTCAGTTAAATTTCGAGGGTTGGCCGCATAAGTCATCTTGTCAAGATTGACAATAGAATCTTGAGGATGATTTTTGAACCAGTATTTAATAAAATTCGAACCAATAAAGCCTGAACCGCCAGTGACTAAAATTTTCATAGTAAAGTCATTTTACTTCAAATATGAGATTGAGGCAAGTTTATTGACATAATAGATATTATAGGGTATAATTGTCGTAATAATTATTGTATTTTGAAGCTAAAAGCTAGTTTTAAAAAAAATAATTGTACTTTTAAAATCAGATTTGTTGAATAAATTTTGATGGACGGAAATGTATCCCCTATTTTGGAGATAGATTCCCGTTCATCAAAAGATAGAATGAGGAGAAAGTAAGGGAATAAACTTATGAATAGAGCCGAAGCTTTGGAAATAATTCAAAGCAAACCGTGGTACGAAAGAACCTCGGTCGAAAATGCAGCCAAAATTCACGGACTCGGCGACGACTGGACTGGCTACCTGGTTGATTTAGCAAACAGAAAAGATTCGATAGGCGGCCTTGAAGTCGTGTCTTTGTCTGAGCTTCTTTTGGGAGGCTTCGGATGTTTGACACGTTTCAAGGTCAAAAATCAAAAAGGAGTAGAATTTCTTTATGAGTACTTTTCCTGGAAAAAGGGTCCGATGTCTGGTGCCAAAGGTCTGGTTTTTATTGCTGACAAAAATGGCAAAATCACGCATTTTGCTTATTTGGAAGTAGAAAAATTTGCGGCTGGCGGTATCATCTGTGTGGATCTTCCGGGCGGTTTTTGCGAAGACATCGATACAACTACGGCTACAAAATTTCTAACAAATATGACCCGCGAGCTGTCTGAAGAATTTGGTGCGACTGAAATAAATGTTATCTCGGCAATAAATATCGGTCAATACACTCCTGATTATGGAATGACCAATAACGCACCTTTCCTCTTTTCAGTGGTGATATCCGCCGATTTTAAATATGACGGGATAAACGCCGATATGTACGAAGTCAGAAGTAACGTCAAAGTCCGGCCTATTTGTGAGCTAAAGAAAGCTACCACGGAAATTTCCGATGGTTTTTTCCTCGCCTGCATCGCCAAACTTTGGGCTACCGATAGTCTACCTACTCAATAAAATTCAACAAAATCTGAAAAACCCGATTGAAACTTGGTAATGCTTAGGCATTATTGTTGTTTTGGTCGGGTTTTTTATTTGGTCAGCCTACGTTAAAACTACGGCTGATAATAAAAAAATTAAAATATATGGTATAATAGGGTATATTCATTAATTAATGAATTAGCCCTTTTTTAAAAAATTCATAAAGAAAGTAGGTATTTATTATGGCAGGTTGGAGTAGTAGATATGATCGACCCGATCAAAGTAATTTGGAAAAATTATCGGGAAGAAAACTCCATGTGCAAGATAATTACTGGTTCATGTCTAAGGTCTGCATTGTTATTTTAGTAGGTTTTGTGATCTATTTAATAATAACGGGAGATTTGAACTTAGACGGGATAATAAAAATTTATGAATGGACGTTTTAAATCTTATTGATTTAATCAAAAAAAAGCGGTTGAAAAAATAAGATTTATTAAATATAGATAGATAAAAAACCCTCCTGGTAAGGAAAATTTGTTTAAGCAAATTTTTTTATCACGGAGGGTTATTTTTTGATTAAAATTATTCTTCCTCTTCTGGAACAGTAGTGGCTTTGACAGTTGGCGTAGCGGTGGCAGTTTTGGTTGAGGTTGAAGAAGAAGCACTTAAATCAGTCCCGATGGTAAAAACAACATCATAGTTAGAAGTTGTTTTGAGATCTTCGGTATATTGACTGGGGAAATAATCAGCTAAAACTGATTGAAAATAAGTAGATACATCAACCGATTTCACTTGAACTAAATTTTCGGTAGCATTCTTGGAAGCATT
>CAZICU010000004.1:24736-59688 GCA_964537905.1 uncultured Gammaproteobacteria bacterium | reverse complement strand
CTTCGGCTTTAGCAACCAAGGCATCCACCATTTGCTTTATTAAAATTTTGCTCAACATATTTACCCGTCAAACTGCTCGTTAGAGCTGTTGTCTGGGTTGGCAACTCAATTTAGTTGCCAAGAATAAAACGAAATTGAAAATATAAATTACTTCGATTCAATAAATTGTTAATGTTCAAATACTTAGTTTAAGGGAACAAATTTCTTTCTTCCCTTATTTCTAATTACTTTTTACTTTCTAACTTTATATTTTTGACTAAAGTTAGGTGGACTTGGTGGGATTCGAACCCACGACCCCCTCATTGCAAATGAGGTGCTCTGACCAACTGAGCCACAAGCCCATTTAGCCCGAACTCCTGACCTGTCCGAAATTTCGGACCGCTATAACCAACTGTGAGGTTTACCCTCAGTCCGAAAAGGCTTTAGCCAATATCGGACAGTTACGGGCCCAGAATTAAATGTACTTTTTCGATTCCATAAAAAAACCGAAAGCTTGATTCGCTTTCGGCACAATTTTCCATCAATTTATCACTTATTTCAGCCCGGCAACCCTCCCTAAATTTATTTTAAATTGATTGAATTTGACCTTCAGCATTATCAAGTGGGTTTATTGTATCTAAAACAAACCTAATCGTCAACTAGTTAAAATGACCAAATTAAATTATCTTCTCCTTCGTATCCCAACGCCCAAAATCCATACCCTTTCAACTGATTTTGTTTTACTAAATCAAGTTTCGCTTTTAAGCTCCGTTCATTCTCAAAATAAATTTGATGGATTACTCCATCCTCTTCAAACATCATCCATGGCGTCATTGACAGTTTATCAAAATTTAATGTAAAATCAGACCGATCTGTCTGCCCATCCAATAATTCTTTTGCATTCTTCCAACTTATCATTTGATACCAACCTCTAATCACTTTTGATCCAAATTCATTTGTTTCTGTTTTCCATTCATATCCATACAAAGGATAAGCCATAATTATTTTTTTCTTATTTAATTCTCCCAATATTATTTTTTCTATCACTTCATTAATATTTCTTTCTCCTGGAAGTGAACTTATTGGTGCCACTGGCCCAGCATAATTCACTCCTGGTCGATTAAAATCATAAGCCATCACTACTAAATAATCTAATTTATCAATTAAATTAATTAATTTCCCCTTATTCCCTTTAATAATAGTATTAGCAAATACATCTACACTTATCTCTCCTACCTCCTCTAACCTTAATTCTTTTAAAAAAAATCCAAAATCATCATTTAATATTGTCAACGGATCATTTTGAAATTCAAAATCTAAATTGATTCCCTCAAAATTTTCTTCTAACACAACCTTTTTAATTTGTTTAACTAAATTAACCACTGAATCTTTATTAGCCAATAATATATTTAATTTTTCATCATCAAACAATTTAATTCCCAAAATATTTTTCCCTTCATTTTCTTTAATTATCTTTTTCTGATTTATATATTCCTCATTATTTATTTTTTTTGACTGAACATCCCAAATTAAATTCCCTTTCTCATCTGTTTCTATTCCCAAAAAAATCAAATGTGATAATTCTTTTCCATAAATTCTAGTTTTACCTACCATCCAAGTTGGTAAAAATCCAAAAGTCACCAATTCATCCTGAGCTCGTTCTGAGTTTGTCGAAGAGGTCTGTCGAAGGATTTTTTTATTAGCAATTGGGTTTAGAATATTATTCTTATTTTTCATCATCCATCCACCCAAAAATCCCAAAAATATCAAAACAAATCCCAAAATAACAAATCTCTTCATTATTTATTTTTTTTACCTAGAGCCAATCTAACCGTCCGCCAAAAATTTCCCACATTTCCAAAAGCCAATATAAATAATCCACCAATTAAACCTAATATTTTTAAAGTCTTACTAAAACTTTTTGACATAACTAATTTTATCATTTCCAAAATTCAACCACTTTATATCTCACATCAAAGATCTAATTGTGGGTGATGGAGAACTCGAATCTCCGACCCCTGTCTTATCAGGACAGTGCTCTAACCAACTGAGCTAATCACCCAAAAAGTAAACCTATTCTATCAATAACTTTATAAAATATAAATATACAAATTCTAAATCCCCATCTTACTCTGTCATACCATAGTTTTAATTAAAGTTGGTCAAAGAAAAAACTGTAAATGATTAGATCTAGCCATGCAATCCCAATATTGCCGGAGCCACCATTGATACTATTGTAATAATAATTGCTGAAACTACTCCTCCTAAAAAAGCACAAATCATTGATTTTTTAAAACTCAAACCCAAAAACGCCGCCACCGCACTCCCTGTCCAAATTCCTGTAGTTGGTAATGGAATTCCTATAAAAGTTATTAGTCCAATTTCTTTATATTTTTCTAATTTTTTAGAACCTTTTTGAAGTTTTTTATCAACAAATTTTGTAAACCAATCCAACCATTTAAATTTTCTTGCTATATCTAAAATTTTTCCTGATAATAAAAACACAAAAGGTGCCGGCAATAAACTTCCAAATAAACTTAAAAAGAATACCATCACCGGGCTTAAATTTTCACCTAATATTCCCCAAGGTATTGCTCCTCTCTGTTCCACCAATGGAACCATTGATAATAAAAACACTTTTAATATATTCATCATAAGTAAGTACTAGTCTATCTTAGTCAATAATTATTTTCCATACCCTTTTAAAATCAGATTAATTATTTTCTTCTCCCAAAGCCAAACTCAATTTTCTAAAATGAATTCCCATCAAAACATAAGTAAAAATATGTGATATCGCTTCTGGTTTTTTCAAAAAACTCCATTTTATTAGTTTCCAAAAAAGCCACCTATCTTTACTTTTAATACCCAAATGCCACACCGAACCAATCACTGCTCTAATATAATAAAAATGGAATCTAGGTATCTTTTTTGCAATTTTTATTTCTTTCAAAAAAACCAACAATCGTTGATAATATTCTTTCGGTCTATAAATAGTCAACATTATTTTCTTATAACCATCCAATAAAATATTTTTATCCATTTTAGGAATAAAATTTAGTTCTGCAAAAGTATTATTACCCGATGACTCCATCAATAATCTTCCTTCCTCTTTTAATCTAAAATAAAGTCTCGTCATTGGTGAGGCTGTTAAAATTCCCACCATAGCTGTTACAATTCCACTTTTTTGAATAAAATCAATTTGTCTTTGAAAAATTGTTGGTGTATCACTATCAAAACCAACAATAAAACCAGCTTGAACATCCAAACCAAAATTTTGCATTTTTTTCACCGAATCCAATAAACTTCTATTTTTATTTTGAAATTTTCCACATTCATTTAAACTTTCTTCATCTGGAGTTTCTATTCCTACAAAAACCGTTCCAAATCCAGATTTAACCATTAAATCCATCAATTCATCATCATCAGCCAAATTTACTGACACCTGAGTTTGAAATCCAAACGGATTTCCCTTTTCTTTTTGCCATTCAATAATTGCTGGTAAAATTTCTTTTTTTAAATTTTCTTTATTTCCAATAAAATTATCATCCACAAAAAATACTCCATCTCGCCATTTTTTTAAATATAATGCATTCAATTCATCAATAATTTGTTCCTTCGTTTTTAGTCTTGGTACTCGACCATTAAGTCTCACAATATCACAAAATTCACAATTAAAAGGACACCCTCTGGAATATTGAATCGACATTGAACTATATTTTCTCATTTTAATCAAATTCCATGCCGGAATCGGTGTTTTACTAATACTTGGAAAATTTTTTGGCGAATATATTTTTTTTAATTTATTTTTCTTTAAATCAGCCAAAAATGGTTTCAAAGTTTCTTCCGCTTCTCCTAAAATAAAATGATCAACCCCTTTAAATTCTTTAGAGTCACCGGTTGTAAACAATGGTCCTCCTACCACTATTTTTTTTCCAAATTTTTTTAATTTACCAATAATTTCTTTAACTGATTTTTTTTGGATTATCATAGCACTAATCATCACCATATCTGCCCATTCAATCTCTTTCTTTTTTAATTTATCTGTATTCAAATCTACTAATTTTTTCTTCCAATTTTTAGGCAACATCGCCGCCATTGTCAGTAATCCTAATGGGGGAAAAGCCGCTTTTTTCCCAATTATTTTCAAAGTCGATTTAAAACTCCAAAAAGTATCTGGGTATTCTGGATAGATAAATAGTATTTTCATAGTATGAATATATCAAAATATTCATTATTTTTACAATAAACTGGCTAAATAACTAACAATTTCTTCTGCCACATTAATTCCCGTTACTTCTTCAAATCTAGTATAGTTTGGCGCTCGATTTACTTCCCAAAAATAAGGTTCTTTTTCTCCTTCCTTAAACACTACATCTACTCCCGCCACTTCAATTCCACATGCTTTTGCCGCCTTAATCGCTTTTTCCAATACATAATCCGGTAAATCAGCTTTGGTAAATACATTTTTAAGTAATGGATTTTCTCCAGTTGCTCTTTTCATTACTCCCAAAATTATATTTCCCAACACCATCACTCGATAATCTTCCATATTTACTATATATTCTTGCAACATATACCTCTGACCTTCATTAATTTCTCTTTCACAAAACACTTCCCAACCCTTATCCCAACTGGCATCATTAAAAAATTTAAACACTTGTGATCGTCTATCACCTTGACTACCTTTCAATATCATTGGATATTCAAACTTTTTCACTGCTTCATATCTTAAATATTTTAATCTCCCCATTACAAATTTTGGTACATTCAAACCCGCATCTATCATGGCTTTCATTTGGTGAATTTTACAAAAATCACTTGGCCTACCTCGTCTCAAAATCGAGTCAATTACTTTTACTTCATCATCAATACAATCCATAATCAACGATGCTTCTTCCCGATAATGTTTTACAAACTTAAAATAAACCACTCCATAATCTTCTAATTTTTTACCCGATTTAAATTTAATCATCATCTTTTCTTTATTCTTTTCTTCCGAATCCATATAAATTTCATCATAGCTAATCGTTTCCACTTCCACCCCTATTTTATTACCCGCCTCTACCAATGATTTAACCTTATCACCCAATTTACCCCCATAAAAAATTGCTATTTTGGTCCTCATATATTTTGATTTAATTTATAATAACGACCATCCCGAAAAGGCTTTAGCCGATATCAGGATAATCCCACTACTTTTTCTCCTTTTTAATATTAACTAAAAATCCCTCAAGGTCTAGTCGGCCAATCAAAAATCTGGTTTTTAAACCACCTCTATCCGCCACATTCACTGTCGTTGCAATTTTCTTCCCATTTAACCAAAAAATCAAACCAATCACTGGTCTTTCATGCCCCTTACCCAAAGCCGATCTGTAATGTCGATAATAAAGGACTCTTTCTTCAGATAATAACCCCAACTCTCTGGCTAAGCCTTCATCAATTGAACTTCTCAATGCCCCAGTGTCAATTTTTGCCTCTACTTCCACCATTCTATGTTTACCTTTTTTCAAAATTTTAAAATCTTCCAGTTTTACTCCTTTTGGAATTTTAATTCTAATTGTCTCCACTGATTCAATCAATTTTCTCTTTTCTTTTTCTTCAATTTTTTCAAAAAATTTTTCTCCAAATAAATATTTTGCCAAAGTTATTGAATGATCTACATTTCTCACTTCAATTTCATCCACTCTTTCCAATCTGGCTCTCAAACCAGCTTTATTGCACAATTGAATCGACAATCCTGGTCTGGCATTTACTTCTAATACTTCTGGTCCTTTCTCTTTATCCAACACCACATCAACTCCCATAAATCCCAAACTTGGAATTGCTTCTTGGCATTTTATGGCCGTTTCCAATATTTCTCTCCAAAACGGAATTTTAATTCCATTAACTTTTCTATTTTTCTTTTTATTAAAATCATAAATTCTATATATAGTCGTTCCTCCCCCTTCTATTCCAAAAGTTGTAATTCCTGTCGCCAAATCAATTCCCAAACCCAAAGCTCCTTGATGTAAATTTGCTTTTCCTCCAGATTTTTCCGTCGGAATTCTAAACATGGCCATCACCGGTACTCTATTGTAAACAATCACTCTAATATCCGGAGTTCCCGCTTTAGTTAATGATAAAAATAATGGATGAATTTTAATTCTTTCTTCTACCAAAACTGTATCCGGCATCGCATGTAAACTATATCGACCCGCCAAAATCTCTTGACAATGTCTTTTTATATCCTGAGTTGTCACTATATCTCCGTTCATTTTTTGCCATTCTCCCGCCCATTTACCTCTCTTTCGAATAATTAAAATTCCCTCACCACCATAACCCGATTCTGGTTTAATTACAAAATTTCCTTCCAATTCTTCCCATTTAAAATTATTTAAATCATTCTCATTCTTAAATCTAGCTAATAATCCTGGTACTGATACTTCATTTTTCATTAATAACTTTTTTGTTTTATATTTACTATCAGCAATTGATTTTCCCCAAGACGTATTTTTACGCAGATAAACCTTATTTCGTTCATTTTTTGTTAAAAATTTTCGATATTTTCTTAAACTAAACATGGTTTTTATTTTAATTAGAAAATTAGATATTAGACATTAAAATTTATTTTTTTTCTCTTATAGCTTTTTTAAATCTACTTATTTCTGTTAATCTTATTCCACCATATTTTCCTACCATCAAATTAATTATCAATACTACCAACACCACTAAATCAGGAAAATTCAACACTAATTGTTGCAATTTATGAAAATTCATAATCACTGCCCCAGTCATAGCCAAAATTATTGTTCCTACTGTCAATTTTTTCGCTTCATTTTTACTTTTAACCAATTGTGTTCGGCTAAATTCTTCTGCCAATAAAATCATAAACAAAATCGGAAAAATTGATATTTGACTAATATCAATCCATTTTATAAACGAAGAAATAACCATCAACAAAAAGGTCACAATTGAAATCATCATTAAACTTATTGATCTTGCTGGCCAAAAATGAATTTTTAATCTTCTCAAAATTAAATTACTCAAAATCGATACTACTAATATAATGGCAAACAACATCAATCCTCCAAATACTCCAGTTGCCAAAAAAGCCACCGAAATCATTGTTGGCATAAATATTCCATATCCCGACAATCCCACTACATAATGTAAAAACGATACTAATGTCGCCACTAACGGTAACAACAACAACAAAACTAATGTATTAGTTGATACTCCTTTATTAATTGCCCAACCAGTAATAATTCCCAAAGCATTAAAACCATTCCATTTTTTACTCTCATATTTTTCCACTTTATTTCCTCTTGGTTCAGTTATATTTATCACCGGTGCTACTGTCGGAATTATTGTTGCCGTTGGTGTTGCTTCCTCTACCAAAGTCACTGTTGGAGTTATTGTCTTAGCTTCAATCGAAGCTATACCAAATACCAAATACCAAATACCAAATACTAGTATTAGTGGGGCAATTTTTTTCATAACCAATTTTACTTTTAACTTTATAACTTTACAAACTTTATAACTAAATAAAGTGCCGTATTATAGCATTAATTATCAAAAATCCACCTGAGTTGTAACTAATTAAATTTAAGTTATAATTTAATCAATGATTTACAATTTACTTGCCGTTAATATTGGCGAAGATCTTCCCTTAGGTAACGG
This sequence comes from uncultured Gammaproteobacteria bacterium, assembly GCA_964537905.1. GTDB lineage: Bacteria > Patescibacteriota > Microgenomatia > UBA12405 > UBA12405 > WARW01. The sequence goes on along the minus strand of CAZICU010000004.1, from coordinate 52,050 downwards.
TAAAAATATAAGCGAAACTTATTCCAGTGTCGGCCCATTAGTTAGTTCTCTTCTCAAGAATTCTCTTACTCTAGCTGGTATTATTTTCCTTATTTTAATTCTTGTTAGTGGAGTTACCCTTATTGCCGGAGCTGGCAGTAGCGATAGTAAAAAAATCGAACAATCAAAAAAAACTCTTACCAGTTCTATTATTGGTTTTATCGTTGTCTTTACTGCTTTTTTTGTCATTCAAATCATTAGTGTTATTACTGGTGTTAAAATTTTAAACTCTGATCTATAATAAATTATGCTTGGTATTTTCGGAACTATTAACAACCCTACCGGATACGGTACCAATGATGATGGTGGTGCTGGTTTATTTTTATTTCTCAGCAATATTTTTAAACTTATTGGTGTTGTTGCTGGTATTTTTTTTGTAGTTAAAATTATCCAAGCTGGTTTTGGTTATCTTTCCGCCAATGGTGATCCCAAAAAAACTGAAATTGCTTTTGCTAAAATCTGGCAAAGTCTTATTGGCTTAGCTATCGTTGCCAGCACCTTTGTTATTGCTTCATTTATTGGTAAAATTCTTGGTATAGATATTTTAAATTTCGACATCTATGGCCCTAACAACTAAATTATTAGCTCAAGAAACAGGTTATTCTATTACTGGTCCAGGTATTCCCGTCACTGATAATCCCACTACCCAAATGGAAACCATCATTAGTGGATTTATCGGTTTTCTTAGTGTTATTGCTGTCATTTTTTTTGTTATTCAAATTATTCTTGCCGGTTATTCTTTTATCTCCGCTCAAGGTGATGAAAAGAAAATTGAAATCGCTCGAAAAAAAGTTACCGAAGGTATTTTGGGTTTAACCATAGTTGTCGTTGCTTTCGGTGCCGGTGCCTTCATCAGTAGTCTTCTTGGTCTTAAGGACATTTTTGATCTTGGTATTGTTGTTGATTCACTAAAATTCAAATAATTTATGTTTTTTATCAAACCTCTCTACGCTAAAATTGGTAATCCTCTTCTTCCTAATTCCGATGAAATTTCTGATCAACCAAGTAATTATGTCAATAATGTTATCCAATCTATTTTTACCATTTTCTTTATCGTTGCTGTTGTTTATTTCATTTGGCATTTCGTCATGGCCGCCTATCACATGATTTCCTCCCAAGGTGACCCCAAAAAATGGGAACAAGCCCAAAAAGAAATTCTTTATTCTCTTGTTGGTATTGTTATTGTCTTCTCCATTTTTGCCATTCTCAAATTAGCTGGTACCTTATTTGGTATCTCTGCTCTTGAAACTCTTGAGATAACTTGGCCTTCACTTTCCAATTAACCAATTAATTGATACAATATAAACATAAAATATTAATTATTAATAAAAAAAATGTTCAATAAAATTAAAGAAACAATCAAACTTGCTGCTTTTGCCGCTCCTCTTTATGCTCAAGAGACTATTGGTACTATCAAATTAGAAGCAAAAGGAGACGATTTTAGCTCTCTCAAAGATTTAACTATTCCTGGAGTTATCTCCGGAGCTATTACTTTAGTTCTTATTGTCGTTGCTATCGTTTTCTTTTTTATTCTCGTTCTCGGTGGTCTCAAATGGGTTACTTCGGGTGGTGACGAAAAGAAAGTTGCTGCCGCCAGAGCTCAAATTACCAACGCTCTTATCGGTCTAGCTATTGTCTTTGCCGCTTGGGCTATTATGAACCTTATCGGTGTTCTATTCAATATCAACATCTTCGAACTTACTGTCCAATCATTCATCTAAAATTGATTTATTCAAACCCCTCGCTCACCCGAGGGGTTTGTTTTTTTTAAGGTCTAAATTTGTATAACATCCTCTATTCTCGTGTATAATTAATCCATGACTAGTCTTCTCAAAATTTTTTCTGTCCCATACGCTTATGCTCAATCTGCTTGGTCAGGATCTTGTGTTTCCGACGGAGTTGCCACCATCAATGGATTCGAATGTCTTTATAGAAATATTCTTCAAGTTATCATTAATCTTGCTGGCTTAATTTTTTTTGCTATGCTCATTGTTGGTGGATTTAAATATCTTACTTCTGGTGGTGATCCCAAAAAAATTGCTGCCGCCTCCTCCACTCTCACTATGTCTATAATTGGTATTGTTGGTGTTATTGTTTCTTGGTTAATTCTTCTTTTTATCAGAACTTTCACTGGTGTCGATGTTACTCAATTTACTCTTACTCCTCAATAATGAAAATTAAAAATTTTCGTTTCTTTAGATTTAAAATTATAAATTTGTTTATTATTTTATTGTTTTTAATTATTCCTCTTTTTTCTCCTAATTTTATCTCTGCTCAAACTTCCACTCCAATCATTACTCAAGCCATTACTCCAGACGCCATTGATATTATTTCACTTAGTCCATTAGGTTTCCTTTTAAAAATACTCTTAGGTCACTTTATTAAAACCGACTATCAAATAGGTTTTCGTTCTTTTGACGCCAAAAATCAGGATATGAATGATTATGGTAATTACAATGATGAAAACTTCAAAAAAAAATATTCTTTTGCCGGTTCTCGACTCACCAGTCTTAATAGCCAAATTTGTCTCAAAGGCAATATTATCAGAAAAGTTGTTTTAGGAACATATTCTGGTTATTCAAATATTGATCTTTCTAAAATTTGTTCTGATTCCTCTGCTGGTTATATTGTCAAAAATTTAGATGACAACACTAGCACCGAATGTACTATCATTGACATTAATGATTTAGCTAATTATTTTGTCCAACTCAACAAACCTTTCTATTGCGATTATATTAACGATATTGATCAACTAATAGAAATAGAAACCGATGTTATTAATAAAGTCAAAAGTTTAGCCTTACCAGAAATTCCTGAAATTCAAAAAAAATATTACCAACAAATATATGACGATCTATATCTCACTCCAAAAGATAATAAAGATGTTCATGAAAAAAATGCTAAAAACATAGTTAGAACTCCAATTCCTGCCAAAGATCAAGTTACTGATAAAGATGTCAAAGATATCAAAAAACAACTTGACGCTAACTTTAACCCTTATAAAGAAAATGACTGGGACGGTTTAGATAGCCTTATTCCTGAATCTGAAAAAAAATAATTTAAAACATCATTGTAAATTCACCCTTGATAAACCATTTTTAATTTATGCTAAAATTATTTTATGACTTTCCACCAAGTCCTCAATAAAATCAACCGACGCGACACTCACTTTTTACCCAAAAATTTTACCTTCTTCAAAATCATCATCATTTTTTTAGTTATCCTTACTATTTCTTTTTCCGTCAAAACCATTTTGGCCCAAAATACCAATACTAATCAAACTTCTGCTGGTGGTAATATTATCAAAGCCAAACAAGACGCTATTAGTAAAGGTAATAATCAAGAATCTTGGCTCAATGAAGCTATGGGTAGTAATTTAATGTCAACTATTCAAATGATGACTGGTGAAATTCCTTTCAATGATGACGGTTCTATTAATTTTCAAAGTTATATTCCCGGAGGTGCCATTGGTATTACCAACAATATGATCTCCACATTATATAATCATCCTGTTTCTGGGGTTGAATATATTGCCCAAGTTAAAAATAGTTTTTTGGGTAAACCAGTCTACGCTCAAGACACAGGTTTTCAAGGTCTTCAACCTCTTTTACCTCTTTGGCGCACTCTCCGCAATATTACCTATGTTTTTGCTTCTCTTGTTTTTGTGGTTATTGGTATTATGATTATGCTTCGTATAAAAATTAGTCCCCAAGCTGTTATTACTCTTCAAAGTTCAATTCCCAAAATTATTACCGCTCTTATTTTTATCACCTTTTCTTATGCTATTGCTGGTTTAATTATTGATTTTAGTAATTTACTTTTATCTATTTGTTTAGCCATATTCTTTACCGCCAAAGGTGTTAATACTACTGAATCTTTACTTAGTACCAACATTGTTTCAGATAGTGGTGGATTAATTGTTACTTCTTGGATAGGAAATGTCGTTATGTGGCTTGTCAATAATGTTCAAGACGCCTTTGGTGTCTCCCCATACAATCTCACCAACATTGCTAATGGTGGTTTTGGTAAAATTTACGATCTTACCACCAGAGCTATTCCTGCCGCATCAGGTATTGTTCTTGGCCAAATCGCTGGTCAAATTTTTCTTGGTGTTATTTTTGGTGGTGTTGGTAGTCTTCTTCTTGGTGGTCTCGGATCAACTGTTGCTGGCGGTATCGGTTCAGCAGGAGGCAATGTAATTGGTGGTATTTTAGGGGCTTTGCTCATACCTGTTATTCTTAGTATTATGATTGTTATTTGGTTAATTAAACTTTATTTTGGTCTTCTTAAATGCTACATTACTCTAATTTTTCAAATTATTATTGGCCCATTGCAAATTGCCATGGGTGCTATTCCCAACAGTAAAATAGGATTTTCATCTTGGATCACTAACATTGTTGCCAACATTTCTGTTTTTCCTATTACTATTCTCTTTTTAGTTTTTATTAACTATCTTACCGATATTTTCTCTGGCGGCGGTCTTTGGGCTCCTTCTCAACTTTCTATGGTTACCCTTGGTGGTAATTCCAAAGTTGTCGCCGCTGGTATTGGTCTTGCCGGTTTAGGTATGCTTGCCAAACTACCTAAACTTATTCCTGAAGTCATCTTCCAACTCAAACCATCACCGTTTGGCACCGCCATCGGCGAAGCTTACAAACTACCTACCTCGGTTGCTATTGCAGGTGTTAAAGGAGGAGCTGCCGATGTTGGTCATAAATTATATAGAAATAGTAGAGCTCCTAGTGCTGCAGGAACAACTAAGGTATTAGGTTGGCTTGGAAAAACAATCGAAAATTCTCTTAGAAAATAATAAATATACTCAATAACAAATTTTTTTTAGTTAGACAACCTAAAAAGTTTTTCCATCTTTTCAACTATCATCTCTGCTAATTCATCTTTTTGAGATTCAATTGCTCTCTTATAAGCTCTTTTTAAATTTGAAAAATTATAGTCAGCACTATATACACTCGCCATTTTATTAACTCTCGCATCCAAATTTATACTATCTATTGATACTTTTTCTCTTAAATTTCTATCCAATTTTTTCAAAATATTTTTAGTCCTTAATCTATCTTTTGTTTCTAAAGCAAAAGTTCTTATATGTGAAGCCTCTCCTCTTAAATGTTCCCCTCTCTTAATATCAACTCCCAATAATTGCATTAACTTTACTTTATCTACCCCATTTAAATCAAATTTATAGATTAAATCATGAACCGCAAACGAATAAGGTTGATTATAATCTTTATCTCCAGTTTCCGGTTTTTTTATAGGAATATAATCACTCGAGAGTCTACTTTTATCTGCTCCAAAACTCCCAATCATCATAGATCTCCACAACCACGGACTAGTAGTATAGTTATCAGCTACTCTCTTTCCATTAAACCAAATTTGACTTACCGCTCCAAAAGCACTTTTTAACTGTCTAGCCCATTTCCCCGGATCTTTTGCCTCAAGCTTACCTGTTAAAGCTTGATTTACCAACACTGCCGCTTCATAATGATCTCTAAACTCATTCATAAATGTTGTTTGATTTTTTTTAAAATTAAAATCTTTTTTGTCAGCCACATTAAAAACCCCTTCAGTTTTTCCATTAGGCCCAGAAACAGTTTTATATCCATAATTCATTAGTAATTGAGCCAACGTCACTTTATCATTCCTTGAAGTATCTTTCTCAAAAAATTTAACTTCCTTACCATTTTCTGTTTCTGTTTTTACTAAATCTCTTCCACCATTAAAAAAATCCAAAAAACCATAAAGCATCTTGTCTGGAAATAATTCCACTTCTCCATCCAATATTTTTTGCCTCATTGTTTTGACTCCATCAATTGGTCCCATTTTATCTTCTATTGCCATCAATGATATTACATAATCACCTATTTCACCAGAAAAATATTCTGCCTCTACTAAATCTTCTGGACTCCTAGGTTTGCCGGTTTTAAAGATCATCATCTTACCCAACGCCTTATGTTCTGGATTTAATGTTCGAATTGCATCACTGACTATTTTATCCCATGTCGGCAACATTCTCATTCTATCAGCCACACTTGAATCCCCCATTCCATACCATAAATTCCAAGCCGTATAAGCATACATTTGATAAATCGGTTTTGGTAATTTCTCTCCTTTATTATTCAAAATAAATTCGCCTTTCTTATGATCATCTACATCTTCAGTATACTTTACAAAACCTTCATCTCCATGTTGTGCTGCCAAAAAAGAAGCTATTTCTTCTTTATAATCTTCAATAAAATCCAATTTGGTCATTACACTCTCATCCAAGGCTATTGCTCCTTTCCCTTTGTTTTTTTCTTCCTTTGGATCCAGTTCAACTCGTCTATAAATTATAGAACCATCAGGATTAGTACCTACACTTTTCATCAAAAATCCATTTTCAGTTTTCTCTCCCGGACCTAAAATTGGTACTTTACGTTCAATTCCATTAATTTTTTCAATTCTATACTCAGTCAATTTATAAAACTTTTCCTTATAATTTAAGGAAGAATATCCATTCTGATCTGGATTTTCATCACACAAATCATTTAACATTTTACTCATTCCTAATTTAAAATCATCGTTAAATAAAATTCTCATTTTTTCCGAAGTAAAAGAAAAATGTCTTTTACTCCCAACTAATTTATCCAATTCTTTACCATAATAATAAGTTGCTGCTGCTGCTCCATTAATCTCAATCATTACATCAATTGCATCTTGCATTTCTTTTGGTAAACCTTCATACCATTTCGTTGGTCTATACGAATCAAACCTCGCTCCATCTGGATCCATTACTTTCATTGAAACTGCCAATGCTGCAGCTGTAATATCATAGGGACTATAATATTTTGCTTCAGCTCCTTCATCAAAACTACTTCCAGGAATATATTGTTCTTGTGGTACATTATATCTAGCTTGATGACCAGTTTTCCATTTTCCCTCCATAAGTTTCTCCAACATTTCTTTCATGTCTGGATCAACACCTTTATTTTCTGCACTTTTTGAAATTTTTTCCGCTGCTTGATTCATTTTCTCCGCTGCTAATATTAAAGGATCTTGACTTGCACTATCAACACCATTCCCTATATTATCTTTCAACCCCTGCAAATAGATCAATTTTTCAGAAATAAAATCCATCTCTTTTCTTTTCAATGGATTTTTTATACTTTCAAGCTTAGCCATACTTACATTAATTTGTTTTGCCAATAATCCACCATATTGTGGATTATTTTTATAATAATCGACTGATTCCATTTCATTTGAAATTAAATCTCGATTATTTGCATTAGAAACCTTTCCACTAATAACTCCATCCACAATTACTCTAGCCAAACTTTGATCACCTTCATCACCCTCTACCCTTATTCTCCATGCCTCTGGTAAAAATTTTTCAGTCGAAAACGATCCTGCCATTACTGCTTGTTTCATTTCTTCATTTTCACTTTCCATTATTACCTCTCCAACAGCCATTCCTAAATAATCTATTTTATAACCTAAAGCTGCTTGATTAATCTGTTTATCGCCTCTTTTGTCCAATAAATCTCTTAAATTATCTACTCCATTAATTCCCATAGACATCAAAACCGAATCAGCCGCCTCATTTCTTTCTTTTTGACCTTTCAATTCCAACACTTTAGAATTCTTTACTTGTTCTTTAATATAATCAACTATTTTTCTCTCTGGATTAAAACCTCCACTCTCTATACTCATATGACCTCATTATACCAAATCACCCCCCAAAATATCAAATTTCCTCCCCAAATTTTTATTTCATCAATTCTTCAAATTCTTCTTGTCCTAAACTTTCTTTTTCAACCAATATTTTTGCTAGTCTATCCAATTTTTCCTTATTTTTCTTCAACACTTTTCTTGCTTCATCAATCGCATTATTAACTATTTTTTTAATTTCCTCATCCACCTTTGCTTGCATCGCTTCAGAAATTTTTGCCGGCTCCATATAAGCCTTTCCAAAATCATTAACATCAATTTGTGGTCCAAAATTTATTGGCCCAAGTTCCGACATTCCCCATTCTATCACCATATCTCGAGCTATATTAGTTACATGAGAAATATCACTTGACGCTCCAGTGGTAATATCTCCAAAAATAATTTCTTCCGCCGCTCGTCCTCCCATCGCCATGGCCATTTGTTTAACCAATTTACTTTTAGTGTGATGAATAATATCTTTTTGCGGTGGTACTAGAGTAAATCCCAATGCCATTCCCCGTGAAATAATCGAAATTTTAGACACTGGATCCAACTCTTCCATATAATTTACAATTGCATGTCCCGCCTCATGATAAGCTGTCATCAATTTATCTTCGTCACTTTGACTTCGCTTTTTTTCTGCCCCCAATTTTACTTTTAGCGATGCCTCATCAATATCTTTCATCTCTATTTTTTCTTTATTATTTCTAGCCGCTCCAATTGCCGCTTCGTTCAACATATTTTCCAAATCCGCTCCTGAAAATCCCACTGTATTTTTGGCCACTGTATCCCAATTTACTTCATCCACAAACGGTTTACCTTTAGCATGAATTGCCAAAATATCTTTTCTCGCCTCTAAATCAGGTAATTCCAACACTACTCTTCTATCAAATCTTCCTGGTCGTAATAATGCTGGATCAAGCAAATCTCCTCTGTTAGTTGCCGCCAATACTACCACAGCTGTATTGGCTTCAAATCCATCCATTTCCACCAAAATTTGATTTAATGTTTGTTCTCGTTCACCATGTCCTCCATCCATTCCTCCTCGAATTCTTCCAATCGCATCAATTTCATCAATAAAGATAATTGCTTTACCCGCTTTTTTTGCTGTTCCAAATAAATCTCGAACTCGAGAAGCTCCCACTCCCACCAACATTTCCATAAATTCACTCCCAGCCATACTATAAAACGGTACATCTGCTTCTCCTGCCACTGCCTTAGCCAATAATGTTTTTCCCACTCCACTTGATCCCACCAACAAAACTCCTTTTGGTGCTCTGGCTCCCATTTTATGATATTTTTCTGGATGTTTCAAAAAATCCACAATTTCCATCAAATCATCCTTAGCCTCTTTTACTCCAGCCACATCTTTAAAAGTTGTACTTTGTTTTCCTTTTACAAAAAGTTTTGCTGTTGATTTTCCAAATCCAAACATCCCTCCACTTCCCCCACTCTGTCTTCTAAAGAACCATAAAATCAATAACAAAGGTAATCCTATAGTCAAAACTAAAGTCAATATCTCTCCCATTATTTTCCACCCTTGTCGATTATCTACTTTAAAATTTAATTTGCTTAAATCTACTCCTTCTTTTTGTAATATTTCTGTCAAAGAAATAGTTGATTCTTTGGAAGTTATCATTATTTTTTTATCATCTTTCAATTCAGCCACTATTTCATTATCCGACACCACAATTTGTGCCACTTTCTCATCTTTAATTGCTGACACTAATTCCGAAATTGGCACTTGAGTCACTCCAGCCGATTCCAAAAATCCTCCTAGTAAAGACAATAACCAAAAAAATATCATCACCGAAATTATTCCTTTAACTATTTGTTTTGGTCCAATTTCAATTTTCTTAATCTTCACTCCTGGTGGTAAGTTCTTCAAAAAATCTTCTTCTGCTTTTTTTTGATCTTTATCTTTTATCTGTTTGCTTTTTTTAAAATCTTCATCAGTCTTAGTCGCCATATTTTTTTTATTAACTTTTCTTTTAAATCTTTCAAATATTTTCATGTTCCCATTATACCATCCAAAGCTAAATTTCTTGATAATCAAGACTTCTCCCTTTTTTAAGGGGAGATGTCTCTCCGCCAACCGGCGGAGAGACAGAGAGGTTTTAATCCAAAAATTCGTAACAAAAAATTTAAAATTAATTTTATCAATCGGCTAAACATTCTCCGCAAATTAACCGTTTTTATACCGCAATTGTTTTACTACTAACCATTTACTATTAGCTAATTAACTAATCAATATTTCGTCAAATTTACCAATAAATCTCTATTATCTCCCTCTCCTTCTCTCACCCAAAATTCATGATTACATCTTTCACATTTATAAAAAATTTTAAATAATCCATTTCGATATTCACTTCTAATTGGTCTCATTAATCCCTTACACATACTTGCCCTATCTCCGGGAATTTCTTCATCCACATGTTTTCCCCACAAACATTTTGGACAATGATCTGTTGTCCCATTCCCAATTACCCTTTCTCCACAAATTTCACAAATAAAATTTTCCACTACTTTTTTCATTTTCCGTTTAAATTAATTAAGATCGATAAAGAATTTTTCCTTTTTCTATTTTTCGATTTAATTCTGGTATTATTACCTCTTTTAAATCCCTCATCCTTAATAAAATTTCTGCTTCTTCTTCAGTCAATCCATATTTAGATTTTCTTTTTTCAATTATTTCTTCTATTATTTCATCAATAGACATATTTTTTCTATCATTTCTAAAAATATCCAATTCGTTCGATGTTAAATTTAAACTATCAATCAAACCTTGCACTTTTTCTGTTTTTTCTTGAGATTCATTTTCTAATTTTATTTCTGCTTTTGATCTTTCTTTTTCATTAGGAAATTTTTGTTTATCTTTTACAAATATGTCTACAACCAACTCTCCTTCTGCATCAAAAAAGAATCTAACATCAAATTCTTTCTTATCTTTATTATTTTTACCATCATAATAAATTTCTGGTTTTGTATTATTAATTATTCCTGCCTTAATAGCATCTAATTCACTTCGTATTTTCATTTTCCTTTTAATACTATTAAATAATTCATTATTTTTATATCCCTCCAACTCATCTCTTAACCTTTTCCATTCTTTTAATGATAATCTCCAATTCATTCTCCCTTCTTCAAATCCCAAACGAGAATTAATATTCTCTTTAAAATTATTTTGTTTTTTATTTTGAATTTGCTCTTTTATCTTTTGTTTTCCCTTAACTTCATCAAAAAAATCACCTATATACTCTATTTCTCCTAATTTTTTATTTTTTAGCAACTCTGCTAAATTTTCGCTAATTTTAATTCCCATCAAATCATGTTCTTTAACCTTCCTAATTATATCTAACATTTCTTTTCCTTTTTCAAAAAGAGAACTTACCTTTTCATTATCTATTCCCAAAAATCCCTTTTGAGACATATTTTTACCCAAAACATTTTCACTTAAAACATTTAATACTTCTCTTCTTGTTTCATTAAGATTTTTTCTGTTACGATAATTATTTTTGATTCTCTCTTGTATTAAAATTTGCGATAATTCTTCAACTACTTTATTTAATGATGATACATTACCCCAATACTCAAATATTTTATTTTGATTTAATATCCTTACTGTATACCCATCGCTTTGTTTATGTGGAGACAAATCATTCTTCTTTTCTGCCAAAAAATATCCTAATCCAACAACCTCACTATCAAATCCTTCCCAAACTTCTCCTTTATTTTCTCTTTGCAATTCAATTATTTTATTTTGTAAATTCAAATAACTCTCTGGTAAAGAATTTAATTCAAATTTCTCTGTCTTCAAAAATATATTTCTTAAAAAAGATTCTGATTTTGTAAATTCTTCACCAGAACAAATTACTTTAGTTTTAATATCTTCTAATTCTGCTTTTAAAGCATTAGTTTTTTTTAATCTATTTTTAACATAATCATCAATTTGCCAGTCATAAAAATTTCTCCATAAATCCATTGGTTTTTTATTCAAAATTTTAGCTTCCTCATCAAAATTTAGATTTTCATCAATTAAACTAAAATTATCTATACCAAAGATAAAGTCATTAAAACTTATATTTGGATCACTACTATTAAAAAAACCATCAAAAACCGATTCTATTTTCTTTTCATCATAAAACTTCTTCATTTTTTGATGAACATTTTTTTTTATCTCTCCTTGATATTCAATTTTCTTTCCAAATTCCCTAATAAAATCATCCCTATAATTATTATCATTCTTTCCTTCATTCATAACCTATTTTATACCATATTATTTTCCCAACACCACTCCCATTTTAATATCTTTATCTAATTTCATATTAAACAACAATTTTCCACCTACAATACTTGCTGTTGGTTCTACTTGAATCGGTTGCCATTCATCAGGAAAAGAAATTAAACTTACCAAAGTCGTTTCTCCTGATCCTGATTGTTTTTGAATATACTTCATATAGGTAAGTTCTTTCCCTCCCCCAAAATCAAAACTAGTTTCATATTTTATTTCTAAAATTCTTTTTTTGGTTACTGGTACTGTTACCAAAAATCCTATCTCTTGTTTTCCACTAACTTCTTTTATAGTTATTTCATTATTGCCATAAATCTTTTTAATTGAAGTGTCATATCCATCAGACACACTTATCTGACTTAAAACTATATCTTTCGGTAAATAAATTCTTACATAATTTTTATAATCTCCACCTGGCCAATTATTATTTTTAGCTGTATTTTCATAATTTACTCTAATAATTCTATTTAAACTCATTTTTGTAATTTCTGTCACTTCTTCTATTCCCTTTTTAATAAAATAATTTGCCTTATTCACCCCCAAATTTGCTTCTACTAAATACCAATAATCGGTCACACAGTTTTCTTTGACACATTTTCCCTCATAAATTTTTCCATCCCAACCCAAATTATTAATTTTTTTCGCCGAATCTTTATTATTTAAAGCTATTTGAATTTCATTTTTCTCCAATAAATCAAAAAAAGTACTTATCATCAACCAACTTTTTTCCATTTTTAAATTTTTAATTTCTTCAAACAATTGCTTTCCTAATCCTTCAAAAAAACTTATTTTTTGAACTGAACCTGGAAAAAATTTAGTTTCCTTATAAAATTCTGCTTGTTCATAAACATTATCTCCATTAATTTTTTCTTTAAACTCAGGAATATAAATTTCCCCTATTACTTCCAACATCGATTTTGCCACTGCCAAATTAATACTTATTACTCCATCAACTTTTTTATTCGTTTCCTTTTCTAAAAACCATTGAATATCTCCACTTGCTTTAACAAAATCAGCTTTCCAATTAGCATCTCTCAAATACCAATTATTTTCATTAAGAAAAGTTTTTATTTCCCATGGAGGTTCCATTTGTCCACCTGATTTATTACCGACTTCTCCAGTGTCTTTAATTTCAAAATTTATTATTTTCCCACCTTGAAAACTTAATAAAGCATAACTTCCCACAAAACCACCAGTTGGTCTTAGTTCTGTTTCATTTTGAAGTAATATTATATACTCTCTTTTTTTTCCATCTAAACCCAAAAAATCTGGTAACAAATTGATTACTTCTTTACCCAAAGAAATATTATTTCTTGTTTCTTCCAGTACTTTAGTTTGTTTTTGTAAAGTTGATCTCCATACTGCCGGCAACCAACTGTAATCACCCGACAATCTTGCTTGTAATAAACCAATATTATTTTCTATCTCCACTAAATTAGTATTCAAAATATCCAATTCTGATGTCCAATCTATTTGTTTATCCCTAAATACCGCTTCGTTTATACTGTCCATTATTTTAGCTGTCTCTGGTAATTTCTTTTCTACCACTAAAAAATCCATTAATATTTTTAAACCACTTTGATAATTTCTTCCCAAAACAAAACTATTTAATCCCAATTCAGTTACTTTATTATCAATAATATTCAAATCTTCAGTTCTTTTTTCTATTAATTTTTCTGCTTGATTATATTTTTTATCTTTAATTAATTCAGGCACCGATTTTATCTCTTTTATTGTTTTTGTCGTTACCAAATACCATTTTATTGGTTCAAACAAAAATACTATGACTAAAATAATTAAACTCAGCCACCAATATTTTAAAAATTTATTTTTTTTTACTTTTTTGTTTTCTTTTATTTCTTTTTCTTTTATTGTTTCTTCTTTTACTATTTCTTTTTTCACTTCAACTTTAATTTCCTCTTCACTTTCTTCTTCAATCCAATCCTCTGTTTCTTCATTTTTAATCAAACTAGGCAAATCAAAATCATCCTCTTCTTCTTTAATTGTTTTAGTTTCATCATAAATTACCATTTTAGGTTCTTTTTCTATTTTTTCAGTTATTTTTTCTTCATTATCGACCACTACATCAAAAATTTTTACATGTTTATTTTCCAAAATTTTTATTTCATTTTTCTTTGGAGTTTCCTTTACTTTACGTCTATTTTCCTCATCAACTAATGAAAAAAAATATTGCAAAGTTTCTTCTATTCCATCTTCAAAATCTATTTCTGCTTCCCATCTCAATTGTTTTTCCGTCACTTCTGCTAATTTCTGATTTCCATTATCAATTTCTTTTTCTATTTCCATTACTTTAAATCTAGTCATTTTAGCTTTATCCATTAACACTTTTGCTAATTTTTCAAAAGCTATCTCTCTTCCCAAAACTAAAAAATATTCTCTATTTGTTCCTGATAAAAAACAAGCTCGTAAAATTGCCTCAACTAAATCATCAATCGCCAATAATTTAATAGTTTTTTTTGGTTCAGGTAATTCCAAATTTTTATTTGCCACTGCCTGTCTTATTACTTTAGTTAAAAAAACATTTTCATCCATTCTTTCACCATAAACACCCTTTGCTTCCACAATTCTCCAATCTGTTTCTAATCCTGTTGCTTCTCTACTTAAATAACTTTTTCTAGTATCATTATCTACCGATATTAAGGTAAATTTTTCTCCTTTTATTTTTCCCCAATCATTTTTATCCCCCACAAAATCAAAAATATAATTAAATTCTCCCTCTACTTCATCTAAATTCATTACCCAATCAAAATTTTTTAAATCCGTTAATTCTGATATCATTTCCCCTACTCCTATCACTTTAATATCTTTATCCACCAATTTTTCCGCCAATTTTTTAGCTACAAAATGGTCTATCCCCAAAATTAATGCTGTCGGTAAACCTTGCTGACTCATATCCTAATTTTAACCTGTTTTGCTTCTAACTAATAGCTAATAACTAATAGCTAAACACTGCGGTAATCTTTCGGTCATTATGCGGTAATTATCACCTGTTTACATTCTAATACCAACCTATTGGTTCCGTAAGAACGTGAAAAAATGTCATAACAGTAATATCTGTTTATGTTCTTATATTTTTGCTTTTTGTACTAAAAAGTCTCCCTTTTTAAGGGAGGATGCTCATAGGGCAGGTGGATTTTATGCCTAAATTATTTTTTACCAAAAACGTTCTGACCCAATTCCACTTGTTTTTAAATCACCCAAAACGTAATTATATTAAGTAGGGAAATACATCAAAAAATAAATAATCACGTCATTGCGATCCGCCAACTGGCGGAGAAGCAATCTCATTGAGATTGCCACGGCCTTCGGTCTCACAATGACGCATCTAGTAAAATAGTTACAAAAAAATCCCCTCAAATTTTTAAGGAGGGGATTAGTATTCCTACAATCTACAACCTACGATCTAAAAACTAGCAGCACTGCCATCAATCCCGTCGCTACCATTTCTGTTAAAACCGTTATCCCAGCTGCTCCATTTATACCCCAAGAGGGAATTAAAATTAAATTACCAATTACGTTTACTAATAAAGAAATTATTCCTACTATCAAAACTTCTTTTTGTTTTCCTTTAGCAATCAAAGTAAAACCCACCAAATGTCCTCCATAAGCAAATATCATTGCCACCAGTAAAATTCGCAATACTTCTACTGATTTTCCAAACTCACTTCCCGACAAAACGGTAATAATCCCCGGCGCCAAAAAATAAACTATTCCAAACACCACCACCGCCCCTAGAAACATCAATAGTGCCGTTTGCTTAAACAGTTTCCTTCTATTATTTTCTTTATTAGATAACATCGGAAACACACTGTTAATCAAAAAATAGGCCGGCTGAATTAAATTGCCATAAATTTTATAAGCCAAACCATAAAAAGCCAAATCCTTTACTCCAATTAATTGTCGAATCAAAACCGAATCCACCGCCCGATCATAACCAGAAAACAAAATCATATACACTCCCATCGGCCAAGTTTGTTTCAAAAACTTTTTTGCAAAAGTCCAATCTGGTTTTATTATTTTTACTTTTCCAATTATTTTATCTACTAATTTCAAACCTACTATTAAACTTAATATTCTCGCCATCAAATAAATTCCAAAAACACTCACCAAATTAATTTCACCACCAGAAATCCATAACCACACCACAAAAAGTAGGGGAAATAAAATATCCATTACCACTTTCATTTCCATTCTCATTTCTGTTTGAAAAATTATTTCCCAACTTCCGGCTATAGTAGTAAAACCAATCATCATTAATCCCAACAATGCTTCTAATTTCATTCCTTCAAATCCACTCCAACTTAAAATAAATATTATTCCTAATAAAAACATTAGTAGGGAAGCTATTAATCTAAACCAAGCTACTTGAACATAAATATTTTTTCTTTTTTCGCCTTC
Organism: uncultured Gammaproteobacteria bacterium; assembly: GCA_964537905.1. Taxonomy (GTDB): domain Bacteria; phylum Patescibacteriota; class Microgenomatia; order UBA12405; family UBA12405; genus WARW01. The sequence goes on along the minus strand of CAZICU010000004.1, from coordinate 35,603 downwards.
ATTATTTACCGCCTCTCTTACCCCAATTACTTTACTTCCAAAATCCGCCGCCGCATCCCAAAGTAACCACACCGAAGTAATTAACATATAACTTCCATAAATTTCCGCTCCCAATTTTCTCGTCAATACAGCTGTAGTTACTAAACTCAACAAAATTGTTATTCCTTTACCCAATATTTGTACTAAAGTGTTCAAAATCGGCTTTTTTAACATAACTTTATTCTATCTCAAAAATAAATTTTAAATTCTTAATTCTTAATTTTTAATCAAATCTAAATTTTAAAATTCAAAATTAAAAACATTAAAAATTGATTTAAAATTGTAAATTTAAAATTAAAAATTCTTTATATTATTCCCAACACCAACGTCAACAACCACATATTTTGGGGCGAAGTAAACCAATAATTATCTATCATTCCGGTTATAAAAATTATTCCCAATATTATGCCATTCCATTTTTCTAAATTATTCCATTTAATTTTAGCCAACCACCAAATCACTATCATTAATCCTAAAATTCCCATTTCGACAACCAAGAGAAGAAAAATATTATGAACTGGTTCAAGCCAATTATTTCCTAATCCTACTCCCAACCAGGGTGATTCTTTAATCATTTTTAATGCCACCAAATTTAATTGACCTCGTTTTATTATTTCATTCTCATTCCATCCACCCAAAAAATTTTTCAAAGGATAATTAAAATCAACTATTTTAATCAAACCTAAAGTTAAAATTAAAAATAATAAACCAAATTTTATCTTTGCTTTAGTTTTAAAACTATTTTTAGCCATCCAAAAAATAATCACTCCCAATGTTAAAATCCAAACAATTTGATTTCCAGTTAAAAATATTCCCATCAATCCCAACCAAAACACCCCCCACCAATAAATATTTTTTAAAGTTGCCCTTTTTAAGGGAAATGTCCCGAACTTATCGAGGGACAAAGGGTTTTGTATTTTTATCTTTATCCACCATACCAATTCCACCAACAAAAACCCCGCCAAACTAACTGAATTAGAAAAAGTTCCATAAGCTTTAATTAAATTTCTTCCTCCTTCAATTGCATTAAAATTAAAGGTTTTCTCTCCTAACCACCAATACCAACCATTTAAACTTTCACCTTTAGCTATTTGTCCCAAAGCCAAAGTTGATTCAATTATTATCCAAAAAGGAATTACTTTTATTAAAATTTCTCTTACTCTTTTTTTATTTTTATAAACATACCAACCAAACCAAAATAATTCACCTAATCGTAGCCATTTATAAATCGCCAGCCATTTATTTTGAGTTATCAAAATATTTATTAAAATAAAAATAACCACTAATAATATTTGGAATATTGGTAATTGATTTTTAAAATTTGTTTGGAATACTTGAAATTTAGTTATTGAAAATTTTGATATAAATAATCCTAACCATAACAAATCAATCAAATAAACTGTTGGTAAAACATAATCAATTTTTATTCCTAAAATTGAGCCCCAATCAAACCAAAAAGATTTTCCCCATTGTGTCGGTATCAACACTAATATGCCAATCAACAATATTTTTGAAAGTTTACTTCCAAATTCCTTCACCCCCAATCTTACCACAAACCTAAAACTAAAATTTTAAATCTACATTTTTTAATCAATTTTTAAATTAAAAAATTTTAAAATTTAGATTTGATTTAAAATTAAAAATTTAAAATTTAAAATTAAAAATTAATTCTCTGGCTTAATCACCACATGTCTCTCTTCACCTTCACCTTCCGATTCACTCACTACTCCTTCAATTTCTGAAATTATCATATGACAAATTCTTCTCTCATAAGAACTCATGTTAGCCAAAGATACATTTTTATGACTTACCAAACATTTTTCTGCCAAACCCCTCACCATTCCTTCTAGTCGTTCTTTTTGTTCATTTCGATAATTATTTATATCCAAAAGCACTCTGACATTTTCACTTATTTGATTCCTTACCATCAACGATAAAATTAATTGCACTGCCGCTAAATTTCTCCCTCTAAATCCAATTAAACCAGCTGGATTAGCCACTGTTACCCCTACCAACACCTGATCTTCTTCATCTGCCACATCTTCTACAAAAGCTTTTTCTATTTCAAAATTAATTTGATTTAAAAAATCACAAGTGATTTGTAAAATTTTTTCATTTCTTTTTTTATTATCCATAGCCGCTATTTTAACACGAAAAAAAATAACTTTTAAGCCACAAAATAGACTAGACTAATTAGCTTTACCCTTGCCCTGTCAAGGGAAAGGGAAGGGTTAGGGTTTTTTTTTATTAATCCTATTTACCAATAATTGTTGTCCAACCGTTAATAGGGAAGTTGTAAACCAATACAACAACAAACCCAAAGCAAAATTCCAACCAATAAAAATCGTCATTGCTGGCATCATATAAAGCGATTGTGTTCTCATTGCCGACATCATATCATCTTCTTTATCTTTAGTTTTTTCCACTATATTTTTATCCACTTTCAAATTCGGCATCATCATTTTTGCCGCTAGAAATTGCAAAACTCCAGAACCCAATAATAAAATAGCCGACATTATAAAATCTATTCCTATTCCTTTAGAAAAGGATTTTGAAGGAGTTAATGATAAATCACTTCCCAAAAAAGCTAAATTAAAATTAAAACCTTCACTAATTTTAAAAGAAGGAATTAATTGGGCATTAATTTGTTCTACGCTACCTTTTCCCCCAGAAAAACCACTCACCAAATTAAAAGCCGAAAAGAATAATAACAAAACTACTATTTGTAAAATTTGAGGTAAACAACCAGAAAGGGGATTAATTCCTTCTACTTTATACAATTCCATTTGGGCTCTAGCTAAAGCTTGTTTATCACTTCCATATTTTTCTTTTAGTTTATTTAATTTTGGCTGTACTTCTTTAATTTTTTTAGCCGATTTTAAACTTGGCCAAATCAATGGGAATAATAATACTCTTAATAAAACTGTTACCGCTATAATTGCCCAACCAAAATTACCCAGCCAATAATAACAAGCAAATAAAACATTAACAAACGGTGCTATTAATAAATTCATTTTTTTAACTTTCTACTTTATAACTTTATAACTTTATAACTTTCTACTTTATAACTTTATTATTTTACCAGATCAATTCCACTTCCACCGCCCGGTCGACATTTTAAAACTCTTCTAAATCCCAACCATAAACCCTTTATTATTCCATATTTTTCCACCGCCTGATAAGTATATTCCGAACAAGAGGGAACAAATCGACAATGTTCACCTCTCGAAATATATTTTTTATACCAAACCAACAATTTTAAAATTATTACCTTCATAAAAACTAGATTAATTAGATTTACCCTTGCCCTGTCAAGGGAAAGGGAAGGGTTAGGGTTTGTTTTTCCACCCAAAAATCTTTTTCAATTCTACTTCTATTTCTTTAGGTTTAATCTCTAACATTTCTTTTTTTACCAAAAACAAAATTCTTTTACCTAATCCAAATTTACTTAAATTTCTACCTAAAACTTCCATCAATCTTCTTCTAATTTTATTTCTTTCTACTGCTTTTTTAGAAATCTTTTTTGAAATTATTACTCCAAATTTTAATTCTTCATCTTTTTTATCCAATTTTACTATTCCAAAAAAACGTGAAAAACCCACAAAAACCCCATCTTTTTTAATTTCTTCAAATTCAACTCTTTTGGAAATTCTATTTATTTTTTTCAGCACAACAATATTGTATTAAAACTACTTACTAAAAGCTATTTACTAATTGACTAATTTAAGCTGATATCTTTTTTCTACCTTGAGCTCTTCTTCTTTTAAGTACATTTCTTCCAGTTGCACTCATCATTCTTTTCAGAAATCCATGAACTCGTAAATGTCTTTTTGTTTTTGGTTGATATGTTCCTTTAGTTGCCATATCGCTAATTCTACCATAAAAAAATTAATTAAATAATCAATTAATAAAATATTGTTTTTACTAAGACTTCCGCCCTTTTTAAGGGAGGATGTCGCCAATAGGCGACAAAAGGGTTTTTATTTTAAATTGACTCTTTCCTTTTGTGGAAAACTCATCTATTATTATGTGGATAACTCAAAAATAACTTAAAAGTTATTTGCAGTCCCGCCACTGCGGGATCTTTTTCTCCCCCGAAAAATACATATTTATTTGTTTTACTTTATTACTTTATAACTTTCTACTTTATAACTTTATTACTTTATAACTTTCTACTTTTAACTAATTTATGGATCTTATTCGTCTTTGGAAAAACACTCAAGAAGAACTCAAAATAGTTCTTGCTCCAGCTGTTTTTCAAACTTTTGTCAGTAAAACCGAGCTTATTAGTCTCGAAAATAACCAAGCCATTTTAGCTTGTCCTAATTCTTATTTAGTTGATATCAATAAAAAACGCTATTATCAAACTTTTAAAACAGCTCTCGACAATCAAACCAAAAGCGAAAATACCATAAATTTTATTATTCAAGAAATTAATACCAAGAATCAAGACAGTCCACCCTCACCCTTGTTTGAATATAATCCTCAAAAAACCACTTTTTCTGCCTCACTTCATCCCAAATATACTTTTGACACCCTTATTGTTGGTAATAGTAATAATTTTGCCTATGCTGCCGCCCAAGGTATTGTTAAAAATCCCGGACTTTCTTATAACCCCTTTTTCATTTGGGGTGGGGTCGGAGTTGGTAAAACTCATCTTATGCAAGCTATTGGCCATGAACTTCTTAAAACTAATCCTGATTTTAAAATTAAATATTTTCCCGCTGAAACTTTTGGTAATGAACTTATTGCCGCTCTCAAATCCAAAACTATGAATCAATTCAAAGATAAATATCGTAATCTCGATTGTATTTTAGTCGACGATATTCAATTTATTGCTGGCAAAGAATATATCCAAGAAGAGTTTTTCCACACTTTTAATACCCTTCATATGAACGGAAAACAAGTCATTCTCACTTCCGACCGTAAACCCAGTGAAATTGATCACCTTGAAGATCGTCTAGTTTCCCGATTTTTAGGTGGTTTAACCGTTGATATTCAACTTCCAGACTATGAAATGCGAGTTGCCATTATCAATCAAAAGGTCGAAGAAAAAGGAATTAAAATCAACCCTGAAGCCGCTTCTTTCTTAGCCAACAATATTGAGTCAAATATTCGTGAAATTGATGGCAAAATTCAACAATTAACTATTCAATCAATTGCTAATGGAGTAGAGGAAATTACTCTTGATTTTGCCCAACACTTTTTTGATCCTTCTATTTCTCAAAATATTAGTTTTATTAGTAATTCCAAAATTAATCCCAAACATGTTATTTCTATTTGTGCCAAACATTTTAATATCAAAACCGGGGACTTATGTGGCAAAAGCCGTAAAAAAGAATTAGTTCAAGCTCGTCATATTACTGCTTATCTTCTTCTTAACGAAGCTAATTTACCTCTAGAAGAAGTCGGTCGGCTTCTTGGTGGTCGTGATCATACTAGTATTATGCACGCTCGAGACAAAATTCACCAAGACTTTTCCACTAATCCACAAATTACTAAACTTATCAACCAAATAAAATCATCTTTTTAATAATTTAAAAGTTTTCCACAAAATAACCCAACTTATCCACCAACTTATCCACAATTATTTTTATCTTTTTCCCCCGAAGCTTACCCTAACTCAAATTAATCTTATAAGACAAAACAAAATGATTTATACTAAATTACCAATCATTTTTTCTTTTAAACATTATCAAAACATCATTTATTTTGTAACCATCAATAATTTCAAATCATTACTCCACTTATCAACCTTACTAATAACTATCACTACTATTCTTTTTATTAATTTATATCTATAATAAACCAATGAATCTCTCTCTTCTTCAGGAGAACCTTAACCTTGCTCTTAATAATGTTTCCCGTTTTGTTTCTTCAAAAAACCAACTACCCATATTAAGTAATATTCTTTTATCTACCGATCAAGGCCGTCTCAAATTATCTGCTACTAATTTAGAATTAAGTATTAATTATTGGATTGGTGCCAAAATTAATCAAGAGGGAAGTATTACTCTTCCTTCAAAAGAAATTACTGAATTTATTTCTTATCTTTCTGCTGAAAAAATTGATTTAAATTTAAAAAATAATTTATTAATTGTTTCTTCAGATAAAACCGAATCAAGTTTTACCACTACTCCAGCCACTGATTTTCCTGATTTTCCTCAAATTAATCCTGATACTTTATTTGAAATTGATCTTAATCTTTTAATTCAAAGTATTTCTCAAATATCTTTTTCTTCTGCTATAGATGACAGTCGCCCTATTTTAACTGGTATTTTATGTATTTTTCAAAATGATTCTATTAAATTTGTTGCCACTGATGGATTTAGATTATCTTTTAAAGAATTAAAACTAGAAAAAAAACTTAATTTAAAAAAAGATTCTTTAACTTTTTTAATTCCCGCTAGAAGTTTAATTGAAATCACTAAACTAGCTAAAAACAATCAAACTATTAAAATAGGTCTCAGTACTGATGAACATCAAGTAATGTTTGTTCTAGACGATATAGAGTTGGTTTCTCGACTTATAGAAGGTGACTTTCCTGATTATCAAAAACTAATTCCTGAAAGTTACACCACTAAAATTTTTGTTAATCGAGAAGAATTACTTCAATCAGTCAAACTTGCTTCTGTTTTTGCCAAAGAATCAGCCAATGTTGTTAAATTAAATATAAAAAATAATATTCTTGAATTAACCGCTAATGCCCCTCAAATAGGTCAAAATTTAATTAAATTAGAATCAAAAACAGAAGGTGAAGCCTTAGAAATTGCTTTTAATTATAAATTTTTAACCGATTTTCTTAATATTTGTAAAAGTAACGAAATTTTAATTGAATTAAATGAAAGTCTTAGTCCAGTTTTTTTTCATGATCAATCCGACCCGTCTTTCACTCACATCATCATGCCGGTACGTTTACAAGATTAAAATTCCTTAATTATATTTACCCGTCGTAGCTTTCTTGACCATCGTAATTTTAGTAAAGTCGGCAGCAAAGGTGGGCCAGTCAGACTTCAAGATTAAATTATTAAATTATCTTCTATTCAATTACAAACACAGTTGCTGTTCTCACTAAATTATTTACAGTTGTTACTGTTATTGTTGCTGTCCCTATTTTTTTACCAATTACTAATCCTGTATTATTGACTGTCACTATATTACTATCACTGGTCTTCCAAGTAACTGTTTTATCTACAATATTCATTGGTTGATATTTTACATAAAGTTGTTTTTTTTCATTTACTTTTAAAATTAATCTTCCTAAACTCAAATCAATCCTACTCGGATAAGCCACTGGTAATGGACTTGGTGTTATGGTTATTCCACTAACCACTGTTACTTTAATTAAAGTTGTTTTATTATTCGAAGTTCTTGCTGTTATTACTGTTTCTCCAATATTTTTTCCCGTTATTTGACCATCACTTGTCACTGTGGCAATATTTCCATTTTCACTCGACCAATAAACAGATTTATCAGTCACATTATTTGGCTCTACTCGAGTTGTAATCTGTTTTGTTTCATTTACTTTTAAAACTAATTCATTAGTACTCAAAACCACTCCGGTCGCATAAACATTAGTATCTATTGTTGGTATTGCTGTTGGAATTCTTGTTGGTCTGTTAGTTGGGTTTGCTATTATTCTAGTCGGAGCTAGAGTTGCTGTTGGAGCTAAAGTTGGCATTGGTGTTAATGTTGGAACTACTGTTGGAGCCAAAGTTGATATTAATGTTGGAGTTAAAGTTGGTCTTGGTGTTGATGTTGGAATTATGGTTGGAATTAAAGTTGGTTCAAGTTTAGTATCAAAATCTTTATTATTAACATTAACTTTTGTTTGATTTACTGTTTTATTTCTTGAAAAAAAAAGCCATATCAAGATTACCAACAAAAGAATACCCCCAATTATTATTAATTTTTTCTTATTATCGGTCATAACTTGTATTCTACCAAAAATAAAATATTTAAATTAATTTAACCAAAGAATTTTATGAAGATTATCTCCAGGAATATTATCTTCTATCCATTTTTTTATTTCTTTTTCATTTTCAACTTTATTTTCTGATTTATCTTTGGCCACCAAAACAAAAGCCTCATCATAACCAATAACCGAAAATTCATTAGTTGTATAAGGTAATAATTTTGCCAAAGGGTATTCAGGATTGCCATCATTTATTACTTCAAAAGGTAATTCTTCAAGCGTTTCTTTTTCAATTACTGTCGGTGTTGGCAAAATATTTACCGTTTTTTCCTCATTATTTATTCCAAAATTTAATTTAAGAACTAACATAATTATCAAAAGAAAACCTAAAAAAAATATTATTCGATATTTTTTAACAAATTCAAAAATTTTCATATTTAATTTTACAACAATTAAGGAGCTGGGTTATATTCCCAATGCCATCTCTCTGGTGGGTAATTATAACCAAAACCGTAACTAGCTCCATTATTTTTTAACCAACTAAAAGTAGTTTCATCACTTACTACCAAATCCACTGCTCTCCCTGTTAAATGATTAGATTTTCCTGGCAAAGCCGCATATTGAGTGGTACATTTTTCAATTTTTTCTTCTACTGTCATCGCATCATAATAACTATCACGTAAAAATTCACAATTCCAATTAGCTGTTCCTTTTTTCCCAAAATATACATCTTTATAAATATTTTCTGCTATAACTTCTTTCCATTCATTTCTAATAGCCGTTTGTTCTTCATTTGATCTATATCCACTAACTAATTTTAATTCTTTATTATCTAATCCATCGGCTTGGCCAGCTTCATACATTTTATAAAAAGCTTCCAAAACCCTACTATCCAATCTCTCTCCACTATAGATATAATATTTTTCCACCGGTACCAAATAGCTACTGTCAACCTCAGCCAAATCATATAATTGAGTTATCTTTCTAGAATCAGATCCAATTGGTTCAAAAATATAAAGAACTAAACCATCTTTTCCTGCTCTGGTACTAATTAAATTCCCTGGGTAATTTCCCTTTATTGGAACTGGGTTTTCTATTGGTAGTTCTATTTCTAAGTCATTTTCACTAATATGTTCTTTTGGTGGTCTTAAATTTGATATTGAATTATATGTGATTATTTGGTAAACAAAGATGCCTCCTATAATAGCTATTATTAAGGGCCCTGTTGTCACTGCTGAAGATAAAATTGGGACGCTTATTAATGAAATTAATGAAGATATCCCTTTTACTATTCTTCCTCCCACTTTTCCAAAATTTTCTTCCAAAAATTTTTTAGAACTTATTCCTAATTTTTCAACAACTTTTTCTATTTTTTTCTTCAAAAAACCAGCCGCTTGAACCAATGCCATTACAGCCGCCACTGGTAATCCAACTCCTGTTGCCGCCACTGCTCCAGTTGCTCCCACTGCTGCCGTCCCAGCCACCGCCGCTCCAGTTGTTCCTGCTGTTGCTATTCCGCTTGCCGCAGTTTTTACTCCTCCGCTTAAAATTCCATTCATTACTGTCGTAAATCCTTTTTGAAACCCTTCTTTAGCCAAAACGTTTAATGAATTAGTAGCAAATTCTCGAATCGCTTGATTTCCTATTTTACCAGCAAATTTTAATCCAGCATCAGTTACTGTTTTATTAAGCCATCCTCCAGTTAGGTTATTAATATTATCCGCCCAACCTAAATATTTTTTAGTTCTTGAAAATAATTGATCAGTATTTGGATTATTAAAAATAGAAGCTATATTTTCAAATGATCTTACTTGTCTTAAATTAGTGGGTAACTGAACTTCTTTTAAACTTTCTTTCAAAGAAGTGTATTTTTGTTTAAAATCTTTTATTTGGTCAGGTGTTTTTTTAAGAAAACTTACCATTCCTTGTAAATCAGTCCAACCATTTTCTATTTTTCCTGGACTAAATATTTTTTGATTATCATTCAAGGCTTCATTCTTTACTTCATCAATTTCACTTTTTTCAAAATAAGTATCAGCCACTAAATCGGCATATTCTCTACCTTTTGTTAATTGGTCAATAGTTATTTCCGGATTTTTTGTTTTTAATTCAGTCTCAAACTTTTTTTTAAATTCTTCTTTTTTATAATCAATCGCTTTTTTTGAATTATTCTTTTTCCATTCTTCAATCTTTAATATAATTTTTTTAGCTTCAAGTTTAACCCCAGCATCATTTTCAATTCCTAAATCATTAGCCATCATTGCCGCCAAACCATTAATTTCTTCATTTACCGTTTTTACCTTTTCTTCATTTATTATTGATTTTATTTCTGCTTCAATTTTTGCCTTTTTTACTTGGTTAAGTTCTACTCCTTTTTTTTTAAATACGCTTAAACCATACAATAATGGAGCAATATTTATTATTTCAACAATTCCATTTTCAGTTTTTGTCGTCGTATCAACCATTACAAAATTATATCAATCTTCATTAAATAATTCCGTTACCAAACAAGTCATCATAATCCATTTTTTTGTTTTCTTCTTCATTTTTATTGTTTTGTTTTGTAGATTCAAAAATTGGTTGTGGTTTTTTAGTTAATTGTGGTGGTTGAGGTATTTTGGTTTCTTCTGTTTTAACAAAAATTGGACTCTGTTTTTGTTCTGGTTTCAATATTTCTGCTTTTGGTGGCACAAATCTAGTTGGTTCATTAAATTTAATTTCTCCCGATAAAATTTTATTTTCTTGTTTTGTTTCCTCTTTGACTTCAGATTTTTCTAACTCATTAATTTTTCTTTGTAAAACATCTTCAATTTCCTCTCCTTTTTCTTCTTGTTTTTCAATTAAAATATCATTTGTTGGTGTTGGTGTTGGTGTTGGTGTTGGTGTTGGTGTTGGTGTTGGTGTTGGTGTTGG
>CAZICU010000004.1:0-24636 GCA_964537905.1 uncultured Gammaproteobacteria bacterium | reverse complement strand
GTGTTGGTGTTGGTGTTGGTGTTGGTGTTGGTGTTGGTGTTGGTGTTGGTGTTGGAGTTGGTGTTGGAGTTGGAGTTGGAGTTGGAGGCTCTACCTCTTCTTTGTCGATTAAAATTTGCTTCTTTTTTTTCAATACATCATCTGGGTTAGTGGTAATTAATTGATATTCTTCATCAGATGACACTACTTCTATTGCTACATGATTTTGTCCCGCAAAAAACAACCCTTGACCTTTTTCCGCTGTTAATAATAATTGTTTTTCTCCTTCACTTAAGTAAAAAACTTCACCAATCTGATCAATTGCCGCCGAATGTTGTTTTAATAAAATTTGAATCGAGCTATTTGTTACAATTTCTTTTCCATAATTGGTTTTTAAAAAATCATCCACATCTTGAGTAATAGTTGTCACTCCTAAATAATATTTTCTGCCTCTTTTAACAATCCCTCTCAAAAATTGAGCCGAATCTTCAAATTGCATCATATACCAAGCTTCATCGACCACCAAAATTCTTTTTTTCAAAGTTTTTTTCACTACTGTCCAGATGTAATCCAAAATAATATGCATCGCCACTGGTCTCAATGTTTCCTCTAAATTTTTTATTCCAAAAACCACAAATTCATTAGTCAAATTAACCGTTGTTTTTTGATTAAAAATTCCAGCAAAAGATCCTTTAATATATTTTTCCATTCTTGCCGCTATCGTTTTTGCTTTCTCTTCTTCCATTCCAATTAATGATTTATAGACATCTTCTATCAATGGCGGTTCCTTGCTTTGAGTTGTTGGATCAGGAGTTATTCCTTTTGCTTTATAGGCATCCATTATTGCTTTATCTAAAATAGATTCCTCCATTGGATCTAATGTTCCCAACATAACTTTAAATAGCTTATGTACCGACAAAATTTTACTATTTAAAGCATTTTCTCCTTCTTCTTCGGTCAAAGATAAATCCAATGGATTAATTTTTGAATCTTCATTATAACCAAAAGCAATATATTGTCCTCCAACCGCCTCAGCTAAATCCCTATATTCATTTTCTGGATCAATAATAATTATTTCTGTTCCCAACATCAAAGATCTCAATGCTTCCAATTTAATCAAATAAGATTTTCCTGCGCCAGCAGTCGCAAATACTACCGAATTATAATTTGGCATTGAAAATCGATCAAAAATAACCAAAGAGCCATTATGAGCATTTACTCCATATAAAATTCCTTTATCATCAGACAAATCAGAGGAAACAAAAGGGAAAGTTGTCGCCAATGAAGTTGTATCCATATTTCTGGTTATTTTTAGTCTATCCTCTCCAATTGGTAATCCAGTTATAAAACCTTCTTCCATCTGTAAAGTTGATCTTTTACTTACTACCAATAACGAACCCAAAGCTGCCTCAAGATTTTTATTAATCCGATCCAATTCTTCTTTTGAATCAGTGGCAATATTAATATAAAGCCCAAATTGAAAAAATCTTTCTTCGCCTTTTACTAAATCTGCTTGTAAGTTTAGTGCATCCTCAAGTTTTGCTTGTGTTGCTGGATTAACCAATCTTCCTCTTTGAATATCAGTACTTAACTCCGCTTCCATTTCTGTAATTTTTCTTCTTAAATTGTCCAAAATTTCTTTACCATCAGTTGGGTATATATACATTGAAATATTTAAAGTCCAATCAAAATTAATCAACGAAGACAACCAATTCATTCCTACAAATCTTGGATAACCTGATACAAACAAAGTTCTAAAATATTTATTGTCTATTCTTATGTAATTAAAATCTACTTCCAAAGACGACGGAGCAATTACATCTTTAATTGAAACTACCCCTTCAGCAAATGATTTTTCCTCATTACTGATTTCAGTTTTAGTTTCATTTATTCCAGGTTTCTGTTCCGTTGTTTTTGGTTTTTTTATTATTTTTAGTAAATCCATATTATTTAGTCGTTACCATTGGACTGTAATAATTAACGTCATGAAGTTTTTGATTTGATGATACGTCTGGATTATATATTTTATAAAACAATTCCACCAATTCATTGTTGGTTAATACTGAAATTTCCAATCCTAATCTCGAAAATAATCTGATTAAGTGATCTCTTTTTGGCTGTAAACTAGCTTTTGCTTTTTCTAAAATATAACTTTTTGGGTAGGGTAATCCTTCATTTTTATTTTTTTTGATTAAACTTCCTAAACCCTGTTTTCCTATACTTTTAATTCCCAACTCTAATGCCGAAAATTTAGCAACAACATAAAAAGATTTTGACAAAACATCATTTCTTTTAATCATTTCTTCAATAAATTTTTTATATTTTTTAATTCTTTCCTTCAACAACTGATTTACTTGTTTCTCTTCTGCTTCTTCCAACCTTTTTATATAAACTCCGACATCTTTAGTATCCGATTTAATAATTATTTGAATGGGGAAGTTTAAAGAATTTAAAATTCCTCCATAAGCCGAAATCATTGCCGATTGTTCTTTTTCAGACAACAAATCAAAATTAACTGAAGATATTTTTAAAACAGAAACAGCTGAACCATCTTTTAATATCACTATTCCATCAATAATATCTTCAATTGGTAAATTATCCTGAGTTGTTCCTTTAATAGCAATTTTAAGAGGGTCAATTGGCATACTTATATATTAAACTAATTGTGAGCTATTATCCTGACTGGATCAACAATTTTGCCATCCAAATCAATATTAACTCTATCAAAAATATAACCTTCTTTTTCAGCCAACATTAAATATCGATCATTAGCCAAAGGTGTCGAGATTTTAAATTGACCCAAGGCATTCGTTTTAATTACTCTAGTCGGATTTCCATGACTATCCTGAATTTCTACAATTACTCCTTCAACTATTTTTCCTGTACCATCTGTCGCCATTCCTACAATTACATTCGGAATATCTGGTCTATCTGGCATTGGAATACTTCCAAAAACTGCCGATCCTGTCGCTTCTAATTTTTCTCTTTTAAGATTTAAATTGATCGGATCATTTACTTGTTTAACCTCTTCTATAATCTCTGTCTTTTCATTAAATTCATTTTTTTCATCAATCTTCAAATAATTTTGAATTGTATTTTGTCTTACATTTTGTTTAAAAATTACATTTGCATTTCTATTTTCATAAGATTGTTGTTCTTCGTCATCATTATCTTTATTTATGGCCAAATCCAACCAGTCTTCATTATTTTTTTTATAAGTGTATATTGTTGGTGAATATATTGATTTTAAAAAAGCTACTACCCAAGATTCCAAAGGTCTATCATCAAAAGGTACAAAAGCCAATAATATTCCAGCCCCAGCACTAATAAGCATTAACGGCCACTTAAATATCGGCACTATTTTGGTAGTGTTGATTAAAATAGCTATTATCACTCCCACTGCTGCCTTTAAAAACTGTTTTAAAGTCATATCTCCCACTAATTTAAATTCGTAGGACGATATTTGTTGTGGAATAGCGTGTTGTTCCATTAGTAAATTTTATCAGCTCTGATTAAAAATTTCCTATTTACTTATTTAATTAACATTAGAAGCCTCCCTTTTTAAGGGAGGGTAGGGTGGGTTTAGTTTTGATAAACTACACTATGTCTAAACTTCTCATTGTTGATGGCCACGCCGTTATTCATCGGGCTTATCACTCTATTCCTCCACTTGATGTCAATGGTCAACCTGTCAATGCTCTTTATGGTTTTTACTCTATGCTTTTATCGGCTATTTCTCAAATTAACCCCAAATATCTCATTGTTTGTCTTGATTCTCCTGGTCCTACTTTTCGTCAATCCGAATTTGTTGGTTATCGGGCCAAACGCAAAGCTCCCGATCATGATCTAATTTCCCAACTTCCTCTTTTGGAATCAACCTTAAAAGAATCTAACATTCACACCTTTGCTATGGGTGGCTATGAAGCCGACGATCTTATTGGTACTGTCGCCACCAAAATTGCCAAAAAAAAATTTATTGATGAAATTATTATTATTACCGGCGATAAAGACCTTATGCAGTTAGTCACTAAAAAAATCCATCTTCTTATGCCACTTCGTGGTCTTTCCGAAACCCAACTTTTTCACCCCCAAGATGTTTTTACTAAATTAAATGTTAAACCCAAACAAGTCATCGATCTCAAAGCCCTCATGGGGGATATGTCAGATTGTTATCCTGGCGTTGCCGGCATTGGCCCCAAAGCCGCCATTGATCTTTTATCTCAATATCAAAGTTTAGATAATATTTATTCTCATTTAAACGAAATTAAAACCAGTATCAAAGAAAAACTAATCAAAGACAAAGATAATGCCTATCTTTCAAAAAAATTAGCCACAATTATTGATAATATTCCCTTAAACATTAATCTTTCTCAAGCCAAGTGGTGCCCTGAAATTATTTATAGTCTCAAAAATATGTTCAAAAGTTACAACTTTAAATCTCTTATTTCTCGTCTCGATCAAACCACCAAACCCCAACAATCATCTCTTTTTTAAAATTTAAAAATTTAAAATTGATTAAAAATCTAAAATTAAAAATTAAAAATTTACCTAATAAAAAGCCTCCCTTTTTAAGGGAGGATGCCCGTAGGGCAGGTGGGTTTCGTATTGCTCTTGTTCAAGATTACATCAAAGAATTTGGTGGTGCCGAAGCTGTTCTCGAAACTCTTTCTGATATTTTTCCCGATGCTCCAATTTTTACTTCCATTTACAAACCAGAATATTTAGGCCCTCACCAAAATCGCCTTCAACAAAAATGGCAGGGTAGAGTTCATCAAAGTTTTTTCCAATACATTCCTTTTGCTCACAAAATTATTTCTCCTCTTCGTCTTCTTTCACCCTTAGCTTTTAAATCTTTTGATTTTTCACAATACGATATTATTATTACTTCTGCCACTGGTGCCTATTTTCCTAATTCTCTCAAAAAGAAAAATGCCAAACTAATTTGTTATTGTCACACTCCACCTCGTTATCTTTATGGTTTACCTACTGCCCGCAAATTTACTCAAAATAAAGTTATCAAATTTTTAGTCGACATTATTAATCACTTTTTACGACTCCATGATTTTCGTTATTCTCAAAATGTCGACCAATATCTTGCCAATTCTCGTACCACTGCCGCCCGTATCCAAAAATTTTACCGGAAATCATCAATTATTATTAACCCTCCAGTAAACTTGCCGAAAAAAGTTTTAAAGCCTCCCTTTTTAAGGGAGAATGTCGATTCATCGACAGGTGGGTTTTTCTTGGCTGGCGGTCGTCTCGCTCGTGCCAAACGTTTTGACATTGCCATTCAAGCTTGTAATCAGCTAAATCTTAAACTAAAGATTTTCGGTCGTGATTTTGCTAATACCTTAGAAGACCTCAAAAAAATATCAAGTCCAACAATTGAATTTATTGGTGAAGTTACTCAAGAAGAAAAAGCTCAACTTTATCAAAATGCCCAAGCTTTTATTTTTTCTGCCGACCAAGAAGATTTTGGTATTGTCCCAGTTGAATCTATGGCTTATGGTTGCCCAGTCATTGCTTACCGCAGTGGTGGAGTTACTGAAACTGTTGTTGAAAATAAAACTGGTGTCTTTTTTGACGAATTAACTCCTGAATCTTGTGCCACTGCCATTCAACAATTTCAAAAACTCAAAATAAAATCTTCCGATTGTATCTCTCGCGCCTCCGAATTTTCCACCGCCAAGTTTGTATCTAAAATTAAAAATTTAATTTCACAATGAAAATTTATTTAATCAGGCACGGACAGACCACTGGAGATGTTGAAGATAGATATGGAGGTGCTTATGATGATGAATTATCAAAACAAGGTCTAATTCAAGCTAACAAACTTGCCGATAAGTTAGAAAATTCAGATATTCAAATACTTTTTTGTAGCCCATTAATAAGAGCGCAGCAAACCGCCAAGATACTCCAATCAAAATTGAATTGTGAGATTAAAACCATCTATGATTTAAGAGAAAGAAATAAAAATGGAATTTTAACCGGAATGACTAAAAAAGAGGCAAGGATAAAATATCCCGATTTGGCCAATAAAGTTGAGGATTATCGGAATCAAATTACTGGAGCCGAATCCCAAGAAGATTTTGTAAAAAGAATTGAAAAAGTTTTTATTAAAATCATAAATAATACAAATTATTCAACCATAGCTATTGTTGCTCATGGTGGCCCTATTTGGGCTATTTTTAGAGATATTATGAAGAATGATGGGTTTATTAGTATTGCAGATTGTGGATATATGGTTCTAAAAAAAGAAGACCAAAAACTAATTATCGAAAAAATGGACGGTATTGAATATAAAAAGAATTAATTTTTTAAATCTAATTCTTTCCAAACCTTATTTTGTGCTTCATCAAAGCTCAACAATTCCTCATCATTTTGTAGACAATGTTCAATTTCAATCGCATCCACCATCCCAATTTTTTCTTTTTTCATTACCAACTCCCAAGATAAATCGTTTTGATCAAAAAAATAGGCATTATCCAAAATAAACATCGATCCATCAATTAATTTTTCACTATATTTTTGCCAACTATTAAATTTTTTATATTTCATCAAAGAAACCAATTCCACCACTGTTATACAAGATATTTTAATTTCTCTCTTTTCTTTTTTGATCCGTTTAAAAACTTCAATTGCCTTTTTATATTGTCTATCTTCTTCATTAAACAGAGCCATTATCACACTACTATCAATCAAATATCTTCTATTTTTTACCATACAAAATTTTATCAATATTTTGACTCAAGTTTTTACCACCCTTAATTGGGTATTTTTTTTGTAAATTCTCGATTTCCTTCAAAAAAATATCAAATTTATCTTTTTTTTCAGTCTTTTTTTTAGGTATAAACCACCCCACTAATTCTTTGTCTTTTGTTATGGCGATTTGTTTGCCGTTTTTACCCGCTATTTCAATATAATCAAAAATTTTACTTCTAAAATCAGAGATATTAACGATATTATTCATATGTACAATCATAAAACATATTGTACATCATGTCAACAATCTGTTCTTCTACAATCTAAAAACTACAACCTATCATCTAGATGCTAGCCAACTTTCCGCGTCCAGTCCAGCTCGACACCCTTCACCCGCCGCTACAATTGCTTGCTTGTGTTTAATATTGACACAATCTCCCGCCGCAAATATTCCATTAATACTAGTCATTGTTATATGTTCACTATTTTTACCGACCACTACTTGTCCAGTTTCGCTAAGTTCAACCAACCCTTCCAAAAATTTTGTTGCCGGGCTACTTCCAATTGCTACAAACAATCCATCAAGTTTCAATTCTTTTTCTTCACCAGTTTTATTGTTTTTTATTTTGATATTTTCTAATTTATTTGAATCACTTGTATCTTGGTTATTGGAATTTAGTTCTACCACTTCACTATTCCACCAAATTTCTACTTTTGGGTTATTCAAAACTTTTTTTTGTTCCGTCATCGACGCTCTAAATTCATCTCTTCTGTGAATTAAATAAACTTTTTCACAAATTTTTCCCAAAAAAGCTGCTTCTTCACAAGCTGTGTCTCCGCCACCAACTACTGCTACTGTTTTTCCTCTAAAAAACATTCCATCACAAGTGGCACAACCACTAATACCGTGACCAATTAATTCCTTTTCTTTTGGTAAGTTTAACCATTTAACCGCTGCTCCTGTCGCCACAATTATCGCCTTACTTTCCAAAATTTCCCCACTCTCCAATTCAACTTGAAACAAATTTATAGTTTGATTATTGGATTTTGTAATTTGTTTGTTTCTTGTTTCTTGTAATTTGGAAATTTTTAAAACACTTCCATTTTTAATAGTCACTCCCAAATTTTTCACTTGTTCCTGCATATCCATCATCAATTTTACCCCACCGGTACCAGTCGGGAACCCTGGCCAATTATCCACCAAAGTTGTTATTGTTAATTGACCGCCTGGTTGATTACCAGCAATTACTATTGTTTTTAATTCTGCCCTGGCATTGTAAATTGCCGCCGTTAAACCTGCTGGTCCTGATCCAATAATTAATGTGTCATATAATTTGATTTCATTAGTCATATTCCATTCTATCATTTGATTTTGCTTTACTTTTTTCCAGTTTAATCTAATATTTTATTATTGCTCATGATCAAAAAAACCCAAATTACTCTTTTTTTAGTTTTTAAAATTATTCAAAATAAATCGCGGTTTTTTTTCTGGCTTTTTATTCGTCTCATTTCTGCTCTTTTTCCTCTTTTATCTATTTATCTTTATTCCCAAGTTGTTAGTAATATTGAAAATAAAGTTCAATTAAAATCAATTTTTATTTTAGTTTTAATTATTTTTATAGTTAATATTATTGATAATTTTTTACGACTTAAATCTCTTTTTAAAATTCAAGAATGTATTAGTGATATTAGTTTTGATATTAATAATTATTTTATTAAAGATCTTAAAGCCGAAAAAAAAGAAGAACGTCATCAAAGTATTCAAGCTATTCGTAATTTTTCCGAAGCTACCAATTCAACTTTATTATTATTTCGTCAACCTGGAATCGATAGTTTAATCTCATTGTTTACCGTTCCTATAATTTTATTTTTTGTTGATCGTCAAATATTTGTTATAGAAATTGCCTATATCATAATTTATTTACTAATTGATTATTATACTACCCAAAGATACGTAAAATTACGTGATATTCAAAATACTAAAATTGAAAATTATTTTGCCAAATTTCAAGAAAATAATGATATTGATCTAGAACAAAAAACTTTTTCTCGTCACTTCAAACGTCTTTCTAATTGGGGTTTTTGGATGTGGTTTTTAATTCAAAACAGTGCTGTCTTTTTTTATAGTCTAATTTTAGGTATGTGTATTTTTTCAATTTATATTGGTGCCAAACAAATTTCCGATTTAGTTTTAGTTATGGGTTACATAACTTCAACTCAAACTTTCCTTAATTCTTTTACCGAGATCAAAGATAGTCTTGCTAATATGAATGTTGCTGTTGATCATTTAGCCAAAAATAAAAGTATTTCCGTCATTGAACTCGACGACCTTGTTTAATTTCATTTTATAACCACTGCCTTATTTAGGGAAAATTTAACCCTCAGCCCGCCTTGGGCGGGCTACAAAAAATATTCCCCCTCTTGTCAAAGAGGGGGTTAGGGGGAGATTGAAAATCTGATAAACTAATTTATGCCTGAACTTCCCGAAGTCGAAACTGTTCGTTTATTTTTAGATCAACATATTTTAAGTAAAAACATTTCCAATATTGAAATATTAAACCCCAAGTCTTTTATTGCTAACCCTAAGTATGTCAAGGGAGTTGAAGGACAAACCATTATTTCTACTTCTCGTCTTGGTAAGCAACTTTCTCTTCATCTTCAAAATGGTCTAATTTTACTTTTTCATCTCAAAATGACCGGTCAAATAATAATAAAAAGTCCCCCTTCTTTAAGGGGGATGACCGAAGGTCAGGGGATTTCAATTCTTGGCCATCCAACACCATTCCATAGCTTTAGCGAAGGATGGCCTAACAAATCCACTCGAGTTATTTTTACTTTTTCTGACGGCACAAAATTATTTTTTAACGATCAACGCAAATTTGGTTGGGTTAAAGTTTTAAATAAGGATGAGCTTGCCGAATCCCAAAAAGATGTCGGTATTGATGCTTTAAGTCCTAATTTTACCGACGAATATTTTTATCACCAACTCCAAAAAACCAGCCGAGCCATCAAATTAGCCTTACTTGATCAATCAAAATTCGCCGGTATTGGTAATATTTATGACAACGATGCTTTATTTTTAAGTCATATTCATCCTCAAATTCCGTCAAACAAAATAACCAAAAAAAAGGCTAAAATTCTTCGTCAAAATTTAATTGACATTATGACAGAATCCCTTTTTCATGGTGGTTCTACCGCCAAAGATAATAAATATCTTCACCCTGACGGTTCTGTTGGTCAACATCAATATTATTTTCGGGTTTATCAACGCGACGGTCAGCCTTGTCCAAATTGTCAAAATTCTATTAAACGAATCAAAGTTGGTGGTCGGGGAACATTTTATTGTCCTAAATGCCAAAAATCATCTGCTAAAATTAAAAGATGATAAATTTATTTTTTGTATTACTACTCGCTACTAGCTATTTACTATTAGCTACTCCCACATCTGCTCAATGTCCCGTCTGTATTGTCACCGTCGGTGGGGGTATGTTTCTTGCTCAAAAACTTGGGATAGATGATTTTTTAGTTTCTCTTTGGATTTCTGGACTTAATACTGCTATTTCTTTTTGGCTAGCTCCAAAAATTAAAAATCGTTTTTTTGGAAGTCCTCTTGTTTTATCCATTATTATGTATCTTTTAACTTTAGGTTATTTTATTTTTACTCAACAAACCGGTTCGTCATCTAATCAATTATTTGGTTTAGATAAAATTATTTTTGGTCAAACATTAGGTTTATTTATCTGGTTTTTGGGTATTTTTATCGATCGTTACTCTCGTAAACTCAATAGTGGTAAAATTCTTTTCCCATACCAAAAAGTTGTTTTTCCAGTTGGTATCCTCACTTTATTAACTGTTTTATTTAAATTAATATTTAAATTATAAAATTTATTAGTCGCCCTTTTTAAGGGAGATCCCGATTTATCGGGAGAGGGTTTCTTATGAATAATACTGATCTTCAAAAATTTATTAACAAAGCCAAGAGTTTAGAAAAAGGACATCTTATGGATCTTTCTTCCGGTGAAGATTTATCTGTTGCTATTATGAATCTTATTGGTATTGAGGAACACATGTTTTTTACCTCCCAAAAACTTGGTGACACTAAATATATTGAAGTTCTCAATACTGCCCGAGAAATGCGGAAAGTTTTGATGAAGAAAATTGTCAAAGAAGGCCAAGGTGAAGTTTGGTGTGCTAGTAAACATCTTCTATCTGCTTCTATGCGTCTCATGGAAGTTGGTACTAAATATCTCACCAAAGGTGATCAAAAAGAAGCTAATGATTATTTCAAAAAATCTTTTGATTTATATAATCTTTTTTGGGGTCTAAATTTAGGTTTAGTCGACTCTAAGCCAGAAACTGTTAAATTAGAAACCAAAAAAGATAAACCTCTTGTCAAGAAAGATTTTCTTGGAAGTATTAGTAGCACTATTGGTAAAATTCTTGACTGTTGTCGTGAATAAAAATTTTTAAATTTTATCAATTTCACAATTATATTTAAATTTAATAAGTTATAATTATTTTCATGACTCAAGATTCAAAACCCAGCTTTCCAAATCTTAATTATGTTCCCTTATCTGAAGAAACAATTGATGAAATGATTTCAAAAAATAATACAGGAATCCCCGCTATTGACGCCGCCAATAAATTAGAAAAAGAAATTTATAATGATCATCTTACTGATTTTGAAAATCGCAAAGGACTCAATCGTTATAAAAATAATTTAAAACCAGACCAATACCCCGTCACTATGATTAGTATTGATTTAGATAATTTAAAACAAATAAATGATAATCCAGATCCAAACAATGGTGGTCATGCCGCTGGAGACAGATATATTCTTTCGTTTGTAAAATTTATTAATATTTTTTTTCCCGACAATAAAAAGTTTAGGCTTGGTGGTGATGAATTTTTAATTCCTGTTTCCCATTTAGATCCAGAAAAATTAGCTTCTTTATATCAAAAATTAGAAATTTTTAACGAAGAAGAAAAAAATCCCAACTTACTTAAATTTACTTTTGGAACCGCAATTGCTCATTCAGATAAAGACTTTTATAGTGCCTTAAAAGATTCAGACGATAAATTAGTAATATCTAAAAGTATAAAAAAAGACATCAAGCTTGATTTTTTTTCATCTCATAAAAAATAATCTTCTCCTTTATAATATTTTTCTTATCCAAGTTTGACAAAAAGTTTTATTGTCTAATTTTTCTATTTTATAATCTTTTGCCAAGCGAAATCTAAGCCAAGGCTGAATTTCAAAATTTAAACATAAAGAATCATTTTTTATGTAATAAAGAGGTCCATTAAATTGTTCTTCATTAATACTTTTAAATTCTTCATTTTTTGGCAAACAGTCATAAAATTTATTTTCAATTATATAAATTGTATTTTTATCCCATAATTTTGGACAGTCAGATACAAAAGAAGTATTTTTAAGTTTTAAATTTTGGTTTTTAATAAAATCTTTTAAAACTAAATTATTGTTATTTTTAGAATAAAAAACTGTTTCCAAAAAAAGTTCTCTTGGTTCTTTAGTTATTGCTACCACTTTTTGATTATCAATTTTTTCAATATAATTAGCTACAATTCTTTGACTAAAAAAATAATTTTCTTGTCCTATAACTGGAAATCTATAAAAATAAAAAGCCAAAAATCCCCAAAAAGATATTACATAAACCATAAACAAAATACTTCCCCAAAATAGTTTCATCTTTTTTTTAGTTATTTTTTTATAAACACTCCATATTCCAAAAGAGATAAAAATTATTAAAACTGGCAACAATAAAAAAGATCGGTTGATTATTGATGTTTCTACTCCACTTAGTGCTGTTGCCAAAGGGGAAATTAAAACCAAAGATAATAAAAAATAGGTTTCTTTTGGATGTTTTTTAAATAAATTTATCAACCCCAAAAAAATAAAAACAAAATCAATTAAATAAAACAAACCAAAGTCTCCAAAACGATAAGTTCCTCTAGTATCACCCGAGATAAATAAAACTTCAGGAGAAAAAGCCGTCAAATATTTTTGAAAAAATATTTTTGTTGCTATTGTTGCTTTATTTATAAATAATCTATCACCGGGATTTTCTAAAGAAGCTTTTCTTTCGATATTAACTTTATTTGTTAGTGTTTTTTGATCTAAAATCCAAATATCATTACTTCTTGTTTGATTAATTGATTGACTAAAAAATTTTCCTCCAATTATAAAATATGAAGTCATTATTAAGCCACTAATCACCCAAAAAACCATTCCTTGTTTAAAAGTAATTTTCTTTTTTAAAAAATTATAACCCAAACAAACAAAAATTAATGGTAAAAATATTACTTTTGCCCCATGGTAAGATAAAAAACCCAAAGTAAAAAACACCAACGATAACCAATATTTTTTTTTATTGTTATCTAAACAAAATAAAATTCCTAAAATAAAAAATAACAAACAAAAAGCTGTATCTGCTGCTACTCTAGACAAATAAAAACTCCACGGATTTATTAGATAAATTATTGATGTTAATCCGGCAAAATATTTATTTTTAAATATTTTTTTTATCAATAAATACAAACAAACAGATGTTATTAAACTAAACAATACATAAGGCAATCTCGCTGTAAATTGATTTATTGGTACCAAACCAAAATATGGAGCCAAAATCAATGCTGGTAAAAAACTAATAATTCCTTCTGTCTTAGTTTGAAAAATTGAATTTGGAAAATAAGATCCAGATAAATCAGCTCCCGTCAAAAAATAAGTTTTTGCACTCAATATATATTCTAATTCATCATGACTCATTCCGACAGGGAAACGATCTAGATATAAAAAACGACAAAAAATTAAACCAAAACCTATTAAAAATAAGATTAATAGCTTAATTTTTTTATTCATTCTTATTAATTATACAATTTAACAAATTTTAATCTAAAACCACATTAAAATTAATTTATCTAGTTTATAATAAAAATTAATGAAGTTACTTTTAAAATATTTCAAAAAAAATTGGTTGATTATAATCATTCTTATTTTAGCCATCATACTAAGAATAATTTTTTCTACCTCAAAAGTTCATGTTGATTTATATACTCAATCAACCTGGGGTAAACAAGCAAATTTAATGGGAACCTTAAAAGGTTTTTACGATTGGGATTTATGGGAAAATGCTTATCCTAATCATCCTCCTTTAATATCTTGGTTTTATTACCTAATTTATCCTCTTCATAGTAAAACCATGTGGTTTTTATCTAGTCTTGGTAATTTTATTGCTTTAAACAGATTAGCCCCCACAAAATTTTTATGGCTTTTTAATTTTTCCACTTGGTTTGGTACTGCTCTTTATAGTACTACTCCTTTTCTTTCAGGAATTTTTTTCTTAATGAAACAATTTATGATTTTAGCCGATCTCTCAATTAGTTTAGTTATTTTTTATCTTTGTAAAAAGACCAAAACAGATTGGAAAAAACCCGTTTTTATTTATTTATTTTTACCGTTTTCTTGGTATTTATCATCTTCTTGGGGTCAATCAGATCAATTATCTTTTATTTTTTTAATAATTTCTTTTCTTTTAATCTATTCCAAAAAATATTCTGTAACTTCTCCCTTTTTATATGCTATTGCCGCTAATCTAAAACCAAATTGTGGCTTATTAATCCCATTATATTTATATGCTTGGTACAAACAAAAACAATCTCTATTAAAATTATTTATAGGGGGAATAATTGCTACATTATTTACTTTTTGGACAGTTTCTTGGTTCACCCACGACAATGTTTTAATTTACACTTTTACAGTCTTATCCAAAAAATTAAATACCACCGACGGCTTTATTAATTATAATGCTTTTAATTTTTGGTATATATTTTTCCCCTATATTTCTAAAAATAATGCTCTAGACAATAATATATTTTTTCTTTTAAGTGCCAAAACTTGGGGTTGGTTATTGACTATAATTACCACTATTTTAAGTTTAAAAGTTATTAAAAGAAATAAACCAGAGAGTCTTTTTGCTGCTATGTTTATTGCTGGTTTTGGTTCTTGGTTATTTATGACCGGAATGCATGAAAGATATTCTTTTTTAGCAGTTATGCCTTTACTATTAATAGCTATTTACTATAAAAAATATTTTAAATTTTTCTTATTATTTGCAATTTTATATATTTTAAATTTATTTCACGCCTTTTGGCCATGGGAAAATTTAGGTTTTGTTGGACAAATTTTAAATTTTAGTAATTTTTTAATTCCTAAAATATTATCAACAATTAATGTTGTTGCCTATTTTTATCTTACAACTGTATTTATCAAAAATTTTTCTCTCCATGATTCAACCAAAGAAAAGCAACACCCACAATAATTTTGTTTGTAAAAGCCAGTAGTTTTTAACTCTTTTGAAACCTTTTTTTTAGTCAAAAATTTTATTTGATACTTCTTTTTAAGCTCTTTGGCGATTGTTTCTATCTTGTTTTGATCTTGATAATGACTTGTGATCAAAGTCGACGACACCATTTCAAAGCCTTTTTCTTTGGCATATTCAAATGTTTTTTCCAATCTCAATCTCCAACAATTTTGACATCTCACGCCTCCTTTGCCCGCCCGCCTAAATGCGATAGCTTTTGGAGGGTTAAGGGAGGGTAGGGTGGGTTTAATTCTTTCAAACCACTCTCTCGGACTCCAATCCGCCACTATTAATTTAATTTTATTTTCCTCACAAATTTTTTGAGCCGCTTTTAACCTAGCTAAATATTCCGTCCTTGGATGAATATTTGGATTATAAAAATACCCCACAATTTCCACTGATTCGGCTTTCAGTAAATCTGCCATTTTTAACAAACAATCCGCACAGCAAGTATGTATCAGAATTCTTTTCATATAAGTCCCTCTTGTTAAAGAGGGATTTAGGGAGATTGAATATTTAAAAATTCCCTCATCTTCTCTAATCCCTCCTTTGCTTCACCATCTTCAAAGTGTTTTCTGGCTGGTTCTAATTTTTCAATTAACCAATCAGCTAATCCATTTTTCAAATCCAATGGAAACAATTTTCCTGATTTGTAGTCTTCAATTAATTGATCAACTTTAGTATAAACAATATCCCCACCAAATTTTTCTGGTCGAGAAATTTTAAAGTTACCTGTCTTTTCTCCCCAAAATACTAATGTTTCTACCCAATTAATCAATGGATTAAATTCAATCACTTGCGGCGGAGCGTAAGCTTTTTTAATTTTTTCTCTAATCTCTTCTGGTGTATCATGAATAAATATTGCACTGTTTGGTTTTGACTTACTCATTTTTAGGGTTTCTTCATTATTTTCTCCCTTTGATGGTCCAGTTAGTCCGGCAATCAAATTTTGGTGAATCGCAATCGGTGAGATTACTTCACCTATTCTGTTTTTAAGTGGATTTATTTTTAGTTTTTTGGCTACATCTTTGGCAATTACATGAGCTTTTCTTTGATCCATCCCGGCTTGAACTATGTTTGCCCCCAAAGTGAAAATATCGGCGACTTGTAGTGGGGGGTAAAACAAAGTCGACATGCTCACGTCTGTTCCTTGAGTTTTACCCATTATAGAAATTGACCTTAAATTCCTTGACAGGGTAACATATTTTCCTACTTCCATAAAAGTCTCCCAGTGAACCAAATTATTTTCATATAAATCTCTTCCAGTGATAAATTCTACTTGATTTTCGTCTACTCCAAAACATTTCAACGAAGCAATTAATCCTTGTTTAAAGTAACCCTCAGTCGCAATTCTAATGTTTTCCCAATTTCCACCCAATTTATTGTTTAAGTAAGAATGAAAATCAGCCAAAAGTATTTTACATTTCACTCCAGCTTTCAAAAAATCGGCAATTTTACCCATCGACATTAATCCTGTCCCTAAGTGAATTAATCCAGAAATTTCAAAACCAATATAATGACTTAATTCAGTCCCTGATTCTATTAATTTTTTTAAATCCTCTTCAGTCAACAATTCTTGACAATTACGACTAATAAGGTGAATTTTTTCTTCAACCGTCATGGCTAAGTATAAGATACTAGTTATCTTATTTCCAGTTTCAATTTATTTATAATATTCCTTTACTTGGAATAAAATGTACCAAGACAAAGCCGTGCCAATTATTAAATTAGCTAAATCCATTCTTAATAATCCCCCTACCGCATTAATCAAAGTCATCCAAAACAATATTTTCCATCCTTTAATTTGTTTTTTAAATAAACCTGGGATTGCTAATACTACCAAAAAACCCATCATCAAACTAACTACTATTGAAACCATATAACCAAAACCCATTTTTGCTCCTCCAAAAAATACTACTGGAGTTAAAAAGGTCAATCCAATCAAAGAAAAAATCATTGGAATAATTGCTATCAAACTAATTATGGCTAAATATGGTGCCACTGTTACTATAACCTCTTTGGCTTTTTTAGGTAAAGTCCAAAGTTTTTTAGTAAAAATTTCTTCCAATTTAATTTCTAATTCGGTCAACATATTTTTCCAATCTTTTTTTTGTATTGTCATACTAATTAATTTTACACTATTTTAAAAGCAACTGCTCAAAAATATAGTTGGCAAAATTCATAACTAACGAGTGTTGCTCAAGGATTAATTATTATTAACGGCTTTTGTTTTTTAGTTATTCAATTTTTACTTAATTTTTTTATATAAAGATCTAACTTTATTTCTTCCTCTGATTTTCCTTTATTTTCTAGTTCTTTAATTTTTTCCTTAGCCTCTCCAATTTCTGTCACAAAATAATTATTTTTTTGTTTATCTGATGCTTGGTTAATAAAAAATTTAAAGACTAAAATTGCCTCTTTATCATGACCAAAAGAACTAAGAGCATTTCCTAAGTTGTAATAAACAATAGCAAACTTAGGATCAATATCAAGTGCTTTTTGATATATATTAATGGCTTCTTCATTACGGCCAAGTGTATGGAGAACAACACCTAATTTGTTGTACACCTCAATATTTTTAGGATCGATACGAATTACCTCTAAATATGCTTTAGCTGCTTCTTCATAAAATTCAAGTTTATTAAAAATAATACCTAAATTATCATAAGCGTAAAAATATTCAGGATCGATATCAATTATTTTTTGAAAGATTTTAATGGCTTCTTTTTTATGATTAATATTATCATTATTTGCTTCTTTTTCAGGATTAATATTACTAAGTCTAATTCCAACACTTTCTAATAATTGAATTTGATGACCGTGTTCTGGTTTAGATACAGTTACCAATTGTCGTTGTCCTTCTTTAACCCAAAAAAATTTTTTTCTATATTCTCCACCTTTAATATCAAAAGTTAGGCTTTTTAATTTTGGATTTTTACTAAAATCTAAAATATCTTTAACAGTGATTGGTGAACCATCATTTTTTTGTCCTTTAATTTCATTATTAGTCAATATAGCTTCATAAGGATTAAGCATATCTCGCCATTCAATTTTATTATCGCTAGTTATTAAAAATAAAATAGAATGTTTCGGTACACGACCTACTAGATAATTAAGTCCAATTTCTTGCATCAAAGCTCCACTCAACATTGATGCTCCAACACAATTAATTTCTTGATTTATTATCATCTCTGATGGATTGTTCATTCCTTTTTTGCGAGGAAAATTACTTATTACTTCCTGAATTGTATTGACTATTGCTCTTTCTTTATTACTAATAAGAACTTTATCTCCACCCTGACGAATCATATCTAATTCTGTTTTAAGTTTATCTATTTGGAGTGCTTGACGTAAAGTTGTTTCTCCTTTTTGCCAATGTAGAAAATTGTTTTTTACACTTTCTGGTAACTTATCAAAGGGCATATCTTTCTGAAGCATGTCCATCCCTCTACGAAATATTGAACTATAAAGTTCAGTTTCAGGGGTTTCAACTTCTTTTTTAATTAATTTATTAATTTTAGATATAAATTTATTTCCAGTTTCACTTCTTTGTTGTAATCTAAATGCTTTTTCTGACACTTTAAAAAATCGATTTAATGTTTTTTGTCTTTCAATTTCAATATCAATTTCCTTTTTATCAATTCTGTTTTTAATTGATTTAAACAGTTCTTCTCCAGCTAAAAAATAATCTATCTTGTTTGTTTCTTCTTCTGTTAAGTTTTCTAATTTTATTTCTTCAATAGTTTTATCTTTTTCTGATTTCTTTCCATTTATAATTAATTCTCCATAGTTATAAAATTCTTCAGCTATCTCTTTAGCTATTTCTTTTCCTTCATTAATAAAATCTAATCTTTGAGCTATATAAATACCACTATCTCTAAATGTTTTACCCAATTCTATTAATTTTTCTTTAGCCTTATCTTGTCTTTCTGGTTTATCAATAAAGGTATCTTTATCAATAGCTTCAACTATTGGAACCATTTCCCAAAGTTGTAAATCTTTTGGAATATATAAATTACCTTTATTATCATCTCTTTTTTCTAATATATTTTCTTTTTCTTCCCACTCATTTCTCTCGATTACTTTAAGTTCAATGTGATTGTTTTTTCTACACCATTCAGCAAAAAAAGACTGAGTTACAGGATTTTCAAATGATTTTTGTTGTATTACTGGTCTTAATTCAAAGCCTGTCGACTGTTCGTTCATATGTCATCATTTTAAATTAAAAATATTGAGTTTGTTAAAGTTGACAGAAGAGTTTCTTCCTTTTCAGTTTATTTTAAGTTTCCGATTTATAATATAACCTATGAAAATACTTCTTGTTGAAGATGAACATCTTATTGCCACTTCTATAAAAAAAGGTTTAGAACAAGAACATTACACCGTTGACATTGCCTTTGATGGTTTAACCGGCTACGACCTAGCCGCCTCCGGTGAATACGATATTATTTTACTTGATCTAATGTTACCCAGTCTTGACGGTGTTTCTATCTGTCAAAAACTTCGTGCCGAAAATATTCACACTCCTATTCTCATATTAACTGCCAAGAGTCAGCTCGATGATAAAATCAAAGGTTTTAATGTTGGCGCTGATGATTATTTAACTAAACCCTTTGCTTTTGAAGAACTTTTAGCCCGAATTCGAGCTCTTAGTCGTCGACCTCAACAAACCACTAATAATATTTTAATTCTTGCCGATTTAACTATTAATACTACTAATTATCAAGTCAAAAGAGGAACCAAAGAAATTCGCCTTTCCAGTAAAGAATATTCTTTATTAGAATGTTTAGTTCGTCACGCCGGTCAAATTCTTAACAAAGATCAACTTATTCAGTCTGTTTGGAGTTATGAATCCGATATCTTACCCAACACAGTTGAAGTTTATATTCGTCATCTTCGTCAAAAAATTGACCAACCGTTTAATAAAAAACTTATCCAAACCATCCGTGGTTTCGGTTACAAAATTAGTGAATAATACTAATATAATTTAAAATTTTTAATTCTTAATTTTTAATCAAATCTAAATTTGAAAATTTAAAATTAAAAAATTGATTAAAAATTGTAAA
The DNA here is from genome assembly GCA_964537905.1 of uncultured Gammaproteobacteria bacterium. Classification (GTDB taxonomy): domain Bacteria; phylum Patescibacteriota; class Microgenomatia; order UBA12405; family UBA12405; genus WARW01. Next base: position 4,508 of record CAZICU010000004.1, on the reverse strand, counting down.
TTTCAAATTAAAAATTAAACATATGTTTAAAAAGGCTCGTCTCAAATTAACTGCTTGGTATCTTTTGATTATTACTATTATTAGTTTTTCTTTTAGTTTTTTGATTTATGGACTTATTAATCGAGAAATTAATCGTTTTGCTAATTCTCAACGTAATCGCATCGAACGCAATTTAGTTATTCTTAACCCTAATTCTCCACCAAAATCAATCGGTGCTATTACCATGATTGACCAAGACCTTATTAATGACAGTCGTCGTCGATTATTATTTAATCTTTTTGTTATTAATGGTTTTATTATTGCCATTTCGGGTACTCTTTCTTATTTCCTTGCTGGTCAAACTCTTTCTCCAATTCAAAAAATGATCGAAGACCAAAAACGTTTTATCTCCGACGCTTCTCACGAACTTCGTACTCCTATCACCGCCATGAAATCTCTTTTTGAAGTTACTCTTCGGGATAAAAAACTCAATCTTAAAGAATCTAAAAATGTTATTAATACTGGTATCGATCAAACCAATCGACTTCAAAAACTTTCCGATTCACTTCTTGAAATTAGTCGTTTCGAAAATAATTTTCAAAAAATAAATTTTGAAACTTTAGATTTTACTAAAATTATTACTGACTCTATTAAACAAATCGAACCCAAAGCCAAAGCCAAAAAAATTAAATTAATTTCTCGAATTGAACCCTCAAAAATTTTTGGTGACCACCATCGTCTTGTTGAATTTTTTATTATTTTTATTGACAACGCTATTAAATATAGCCCGAATAATACTACCATTAAAATTATTTCCAAGGTTCAAAAAAAGCAAATTATTACTAAGATTATTGATCAAGGCATTGGTATTTCCGACGCAGATTTACCTCATATTTTTGATCGTTTTTATCAATCAGATATTGCTAGAACCAAAACCAATGAATCAGGCTATGGTCTTGGATTATCTATTGCTCAAAAAATTAGCCAACTTCATCATGGTCAAATTAAAGTTAAAAGTGAAGTTGATCGTGGCACTACTTTTACTCTCAGTTTACCTTTATTCAGTTAACCTTCAGTTTTCAAAACTAGACTCACGCTTATGAAACCTGTTAAAGCTTTTTTTGTCAATCTTAAGAATAAATTTATTTCTTTACCAAAATTTATTCGAATTTTATTAATTCTTATTTTGATTATTTCTCTTGGTTGGTTTAGTTATTTCAAAATTATCAATTTTCAGAATTATTCCCTCCAATATACAACTACTACCGTTGAAAAGGGAACTTTAATTACTTCTATTTCTGCTAGTGGCGTCATTACTTCTTCCAATAAAAGTCCTATTACCACCGGTGCTACTGGTACTATCAAAAAAGTTTATGTCAAAAATAGTGACACTGTCATCAAAGGTCAAAAAATTGCTGAAATTAATTTAGATAATGACGGTATTTACAATCAAACTATTGCTTGGGCTAATTACACTTCTATGCTTCAAAAAGAAAAGCAAGCCATTGCTGATCAAGTTAGCGCTGATATTCAAATGTGGCAAGATCGTCAGTCTGTTCTCGATGCTCAAGAAGAATACAATAATATGATTGCTGGTGCTTGGAATCCTAAAACAAAAGCCGAATATACTTATAATGAAAAAGCAATTGTTACCAAAACTCTTGATGAAGCCAAAAAAAAGTTCACTGCCGACGAAACCACTTACAATAATTACACCGCTGTTATCGCCAAGGCCAAACAACAAACCAACAATGCTTACGATAATTATAAAAAAGTTTCTTCGGCTATTTATTCGCCAGTTACTGGTATTATTAGTAATTTAAGTCTAGCCGATGGTGTTATTATTTCCAATTCTTCTAATTCTATTACTGTTTCTACTGGTACTAATAGCAATGAAAATTCCTCTTCTGTCACTTCTCATACCGTCGGTAGTATCACTAATCCCCAAGGTCAGTATCAAGCCACATTAAGTTTAACCGAATCCGATATTGTAAAAATCAAATCTGGTCAAAAAGTTACTCTAATTTTAGATGCCTTTTCTGGTATTACTTTTACTGGCGAAGTTCTTTCAGTTGATGTCGCTGGATCTTCTAATTCTGGTGTTACTTCATACTCAGTTGTTGTTTTACTTGACGATACTGACAAAGAAATTTATACCAACATGGCTGTCACTGCCACCATTATTATTGATTCTCAATCTGATGTTTTATTAATTCCATCAACCGCTATTGACACTACCTCAGATGGCACTTCTACAGTTCAAGTCATCAAAGATGGCCTTACATCAAATATTACTGTTACTCTAGGTTCTACTAATGACAGTCAAACGGAAATCAAATCTGGACTAAAAGAAGGCGACATTATTATTTCTTCATCTATTAGTAATCAATTAAAATCTAATAATAATACTAGTTCTGATTTTAGTTCTTCTAATCGTAATTCCATCAATAATAATCGTAATAGTAGTGGTAATTTTATGATGGGAGTTGGTGGTCCTCCTGGGATGTAGAAAAAAACTATTATGCTTAACAAAAAATCAAATACTCCAATTATTATTGTCAAAAATCTTTCTAAGATTTATAAAACTGACCTTTTAGAAACTATTGCTCTTAATAACGTTTCTTTTCAAATAAAAGAAGGTGAATTTGTGGCTATTATGGGTCCATCAGGTTCTGGTAAATCGACTTTAATGCATATTTTAGGTGCTCTGGATAAACCTACTCAAGGTCAATATATTCTTGATGGTCAAAATGTTAGTCATCTTTCCGAAGATGAATTAGCCGAAATTCGTAATCATAAAATTGGTTTTGTTTTTCAGGCCTTCAATCTTTTACCCCGAACTTCCACTCTCAAAAATGTCATGTTACCCATGACTTATGCCGGTATTTCCAAAGAGAAACGCGAAAAAATTGCCAAAAAATTTTTAAATATGGTCGGACTAGGGGACAGACTTCATCATACTAGTAATCAAATTTCTGGTGGTCAACAACAACGTGTCGCTATTGCCCGATCATTAGTTTTAAATCCAGCCTTAATTTTAGCCGACGAGCCCACTGGTAATATTGCTACTTCTCAAGCCGATGAAATCATGGCTATTTTTGAAAAATTAAATGATGATGGCCACACCATTGTTATGATTACCCACGAGCCGGACATTGCCGAACATGCCAAAAGAATTATTTTTATTCGCGATGGCCAAATTGTTAAAGATAGCCTTAATCATCATCGTAGTGCTTCTATTAAAAAGGAGGTTTTAGCTCATGATTGAATATTTAGAATTACTCAAAGAAAGTTTTCTTAGTTTAAAACTTAATAAAATGAGAACCGGTCTGGCTATGCTTGGTATCATTATCGGCATTGGCTCGGTTATTGGTCTTATTTCTATCGGCGAATCCAGTAAAAAATCTGTCACTTCTCGTATTGAATCACTTGGTTCCAATTTAATTACAGTTTCTCCTGGATCTCAACGTTCTGGTATGGTCAGAGGCAATAGCACTGTCAAAACTTTAACCTTAGCCGATGCCGAAAGCTTAGAAAAATCAAACCTTTCAGCAATTTTTCTTGTTTCTCCCGAGTATTCCAACCGGTATCAAGTTGTCGCTGGAGATTTCAATACTAATACTACTATCTATGGTGTCAAAGCCGCTTATGCCCCAATTCATAATCTCAAAATTAGTACTGGTCGTTTTATTACTGACAGTGACTTTAATTCTAATTCTCATGTTGCCGTCATTGGCCCTGATTCTGTCGAAGAACTTTTTGGTAGTTCCAATTACAACTGTCTTGGTGAAATTATTCGTATTAATGGGTTAAATTTTACTATTATCGGTATTACTACTGCCAAAGGTATCAGTGGTATGGGTAGTAATGATAGTGCTATTTATATTCCTCTTTCTACTGGTCTTAAAAAACTTTTTGGGGTTAATTATCTAAATTCTTTAGCTATTCAAGCCACTAGTAGTGACGTTATTATTCAAGCCCAAAATCAAGTTGGTTATTTTCTTTTAAGCCGTCACAAAATTTCCGAATCCACTAATGCTGATTTTTATATTCGCTCTTCCGAAGAAATGTTGGAAACTGCCTCCAGTATTACTGGCACTTTCACTGCTCTTTTATCCGGTGTTGCCGCCATTTCTCTCATTGTTGGTGGTATTGGAATTATGAATATTATGCTAGTTACTGTCACCGAACGAACTCGCGAAATTGGTCTTCGCAAAGCTCTTGGTGCTAAACGTAAAACTATTATTGCTCAATTTTTAATCGAATCTATTATTCTTACTTTTGGTGGGGGATTTATTGGCATTATTCTTGGCATTATTCTATCTTATGGTTATTCTATTTTTAATTCTTCGATTTTTACTATTTCTCTTAATTCAATTATCTTGGCTTTTTTAGTTTCTGTTGCTATCGGCATTCTTTTTGGTTGGTATCCCGCTCGCAAAGCCGCTTCGCTTCAACCTATCGAAGCCCTCAGGTACGAATAAAATTTTCAGTTTACTTTAAGTTAAATATTTTATATTTATTACATT
>CAZICU010000003.1:57694-60672 GCA_964537905.1 uncultured Gammaproteobacteria bacterium | reverse complement strand
AGTTTAACTTGACTTTGTTAATTTAACATATATAATTGAATTATCACGATGACCAAGCTAAGCAGCCTAAGGTTTCGACCGACCGCTGATCTTGGTCTTTTTTGTTTTTTCTACTGATATTAAGCTTGCTTTAAGTAAATCGATCCTTACTACTAACTGGTTGTATTCATGAAGAAGTCTTGAATAATGTTTATTAGGAGCTAAAATTCGAAGTAACTTGTTATGATTAAAAAGGTATTCTACTAAACAGTGAAAATCGCCATCGCCACTAACAATAATAGCTTTTTGATATTTTTTGAAGTGAATCATTGTGTGAAGAACTAATTCGGCATCGACATTGCCTTTAATAATAATTTTATTACCGATTTTATGTTCAAGGGTGGGTTTAAAAATAAGAATATAGCCACATTCTTGGAGATGAGTATAAAGTGATTCATTGCCGGCAAGTTGGCCAATAAATAAATAAGCTTTTTTCACATTATATTTGTTGTTTAAATATTGACGAAATTTTTGCCAGTCTAGGTTCCATCCTTGTCTTTTTACTCCAAGATTTAAATTTTGACTATCTATAAAGGCATATGTTTTTTTGGCACTTTGGCACTTTGGCGCATTAGCGCTTTGGCACATTAGAGCATTGGTGCTTTGGTGAATTGGAACATTAGTTCTTTGGTTCATTATTTTTTATGTAAGTAATAAATGAGTTTATCATTTTTGATAATACCTCGTATTCATTTAGTAAAATTTCTGATTTTTCCTTGGAAATATAATTTAAATCTCTGGCTAATAAAATAAAATATTCGGTTTCTGAAAGAGATCCTTTTGATAGATAAAGAAATTGTTCAAATTCTTTTTTTGACTTACGATTGTATCCTTCTACTATATTGGCAGCTACTGAACTAGATGATCTTTGAATTTGAGAAATAACTCCATACTTTTCTGTTGATGGAAAAGTTCTACATATTTTATATATTTCTAATGTTAAATGATGGGCTTCTTGCCAAATTTTTAATTCTGTAAATCTCATATTTTTTACTAATGCGCTAAAGTACTAAAACTCTAATGTACTATATGTTGTCAGCGAAGATTTTTTCTCGAGATTTAAAATAAGAAAAACCAATTATTAAAGTAATCAAAGAAACTATTAAACCAACCGCTAAACTAGAATATTTGGGAGGTTCCCCACCAAGAATAGTTTGTCGATAAGCATTAACAAATACAGCCATAGGATTTATTTGAAAAAATATTTTGAATTTTTCTGGAACCATATCGGCGGGATAAATAACAGGGGTAATATACATCCAAAGTAATAAAATCATACTTAAAAGATATTGAATATCTCGATAAAGCAAATTTGCTGCAGAAAAAAATAAAGATAAACCTAAAGTAAAAATTTGTTGGATTAGAAAGATAGGAATAACCCATAAAATGTTCCAATTAATAGGTACTTGATAAATAATCATATAAATAACCAAAACTGATAAAGCAAAAAGAAAATCGATGATTTTGGCAATGATGGTAGCAATAACTAAAATAGTTCGAGGAAAGTAAATTTTGGTGATAAGGCCACCAGCACTAATAAGGGAAGCGGCGGCTGAGGCAAGTGAATTAGTAAATAAGTTCCAGGGTAAAAGAGCGACAAAAAGAAAAATAGAATAAGGAATATTGGCGGAAGAGTTAGTGGGCACTCGTAATATTATGGAAAAGGCAAAACTCATCACAATCATTTGAGCTAATGGATTTAATATTACCCAAAAATAGCCTAAAACTGATTGTTTATAACGAGCTTTGACTTCACGTCCAACCATTTGCCAAAGAAGTTCACGCCATTTGTAAATAGCTTTAAATTCTTTTATTAGAGAAAACATATAGTAGTTTATCAGATTTTAGTCTCAGTGAGATTGCTTCTCCGCCAGATGGCGGATCGCAATGACGTAAGGACTGGCAATGACGAGTAAATGACAAGGATGATAATGCTGGGGTATAATATTGTTTATGAATTTAAATTTGAAAATCTGTACTATTGGTGGGGGTAATGGTATGCCAGTAGTTAACAAAGCCTTAATTAATGCTGGTTTTAATAATATTAAATCAGTAGTAACAACTTTTGATAATGGCGGTGATTCTGGCAGAATTAGAACAGATGAACGAGGAAGAGTGTTGGCGTTTTCAGATTATTGGCGATCATTGATTTCTTTGTGGAATGATGGCAAACAAAAAGAAATTTGGGAAGATATGTTGCGATATCGTGATGGTCGAGGTAGAAATTTTGGAAATACGTTTTTTCAATTTTTATCAGAGAAAGAAGGTAATTTAGGCGAGGTCGATGAACTTTTTTCTTTGCTTACTGGGGCAAAATTAGAAGGAGATGTAATTCCAGTTTCTTTGGAAGCATCAAATATTTGTTTTAGAACTATTTCTAATAAAGAATATGTTGGAGAAAAGTTTATTGATGATTTAAGAATGTCGGATGATAAAATTGTTGATATTTGGCTTAATCCTGAAGTAAAGGCTAACAAAAAAGCAGTTGAAGCAATAAAAACAGCAGAAGTAATAGTTGTTTGTCCAGGAACGACTTATGGTTCGGTGATTCCTAATTTTTTACCAAAGGGAATGATGGAAGCTTATGCTAAAAGTAAAGCAAAAAAAATATTATTAGTTAATATTTTAGCCACTGCCAATGAAGTTGCCGAAGCGACTCAAAAAGGATATTTAGAAATTTTTGAAAAATGTTTAAATACAAAATCACCTTTTGATTTGATTTTAATGGCAGATACTTCAAAATTAGATCAAAAATTATTAGAAAAAGCTTTGTATAATTATCAATTGGAACATGCTGTCTTGGTTAAAAAAGTTGAAGATAATAATAAAAAAGTGATAGTGGCAGATATTGCTACCATTGAACCAAAAAATATTAGATTAAGACATAGTGAGGAAAAGTTGGGAGAGTTGTTTAGAACTTTGGAACTGTAGAACGCTGG
>CAZICU010000003.1:0-57594 GCA_964537905.1 uncultured Gammaproteobacteria bacterium | reverse complement strand
GATGGTGCGCTAGAACGATAGTTCTCTAGTACTCTAGATAAAAAAGGTTTGATAAAATGAAATATGTCACAGAAGAAAATTAAGAGATTAAGAAAAGAAGATACTAGTAAGATTAAAACTGTTTTTATGGAAAAAATGCCGGGTATTAGGGAAATTTTGAAAAAAAATTGGTTGTTTTTATTGATATTAATCATAGCGACATTTTTGGTGTATTTAAATAGTCTAAGTGGTGATTTTGTATCGGATGATTATGCTTCAATAACTCAAAACCCAAATATAATGGATTTAGGATTATCACTTAAATCAAAAAGTTTACCGGGTATTACTAATAGTATTTTGGCAAGAATTTTTGGAATTGAAAGTTCGGTTGCCTACCATTTTTTTAATTTATCTTTGTATTTTTTAATTTTAGTTGCGGCGTTTATTTTTATCTTTCTAACTACCAACAATAAATTGATTTCCATGTTTACTTTATCAATATTTTCGGTAATGCCGGTTCATGTGGAATCAATTTCTTGGATATCAGGTAGACCCTATTTATTAGTAGCTTTATTTGTATTTACTTCTTTAGATTTGATAATTTTGTTTTTAAATAAAAAACAAAAAAAATATTTATGGCCATTGATTCCAATATTGTTATTGTTATTTTTTACCGATAGAATTAGAGGTTTTTCTTTAGTTATTTTAGGGTTTTTATATATTTTAACGTTTAAAGATAAATTGGCTTATAAAATCAAAATTGGGAAAATATTATTAGTGATTGCTTTGATTACAATCATATTAGGAATTATTTCTTGGCCGTTAATTAATAATAGAATATTTTCGGTGAATTCTGGAATAAATGCTTCAGATAGTATTTTTTATAATCCGTTTTTTCAATATCCAACTGCAATAACAAAATATTTACAATTGCTATTAATCCCAGTTGATTTAACTTTGTATCACACGATGTATATCGTGCCAGTTTGGTTGAATTGGGCTGTTTTAATAACGTATTTGATAGTTGTGGGTTGGTTTTGGTTTAAAAATAAAAAAGTTTTTTTTGCTTTAGTGTTTATATTTGCAGCAACTGCTCCGTCAATGGCTCCAGTTAAAGTAAGTTGGTTAGTGGCGGAAAGATACATTTTTATGGGTTCATTGGGATTAGCTTTATTGATGGGAATGTTTTTTGAAAAAATTTGGCATAAATACAAAATAATCAGTGTGGTATGTCTGTCAATAATCATTGCATTATATGGTTGGAAAACTTTTTTAAGAAATATTGATTGGCAAACTAATCATAAATTATGGGTAAATACTTGTCAGGTGTCGCCAAATAGTCACAATGCTTGGAATAATATTGGTGATGATTACGATAAATTAGCTCAATTAGAAACTGATGACTCTAAAAGACAAATACATTTTGAAAATGCAATTAAAGGTTTTGGACAATCATTTGCCATAAAACCAAATTATGCTGATGCTTATCATAATCAGGCGAATATTTTATATAAAATAGGTCGGTTGGATTTGGCTAGAGAAGCTTATAAAATAGCTTTGTTTTATAATCCAAATCTGCTTCAAACTTATATGACTTTGGTTCAGTTGGATATTGCTGAAATGAATAAAGAAGAGTTGATTAAAAATATTAATAGTTTAATGAAACTTAAGCCTAATGATTTACAAATATATTATTTAGCGGCGGCGGCTTTTGCAAAAATAGGTATGATTTCTGAATCTAAAGAAATTACAAATGTGTTGTATCAACAATTTCCTAATATACCAGAAATTAAAGATCTTTATAATTATTTAAATAGCTTAGAAATATCAAATAATTCTTTGCCGATTACTAAGAATTAATTAAGCAATAATAATAATTAATTAGCTTTAAAGAAATATTGTCTACTGAAAAGTGTTTTTTAGCGATTTTAAGTTTGGATAAATATTTTTTTTGAAGGCTTGGATTGTTTAAATAATCAACAGTTTTTTGAGCTAATTTTTTTAAATCAGAATCTATAATGGCACAATCTTGATCTTTTAAACTATTGGAAACTTCGGTATTATCATCATTTACAGCAATGATTAAATTTGATCCAATATAAGAACCTATACGAATAGGATAATTGGCTTTTTCACAAACACCATCACCAGAAAGAAATAAGGCGGCATCTGAGGTATAAAGATATTCTTTGTTGGTAATATAACCAAGATTAATAATATGGGAGAATATTTTAGGATCAATTTTACCTTTTAGATGATCACGTTGATAAATATCTTTGGGATTAAAATTACAAAGTAATTTAATTGATGGATCTAGATTGATGATATATTCAAAAGTTTTAAAAAATTTATATGGTCGATTGGCCCCAAAAGTGTTGCCATAAGCAAAAAGATATTTGGTATTTTTATCTAACCCTAAACGATCTCGATATATTAATTTGTCTTTGGGATTATATTCTTGAGGATCAAAACCATTTATTATTTTTATGACATTGGTTGCGCCTCGTTGAATGGAATACTGATAAAGGACGTCGCTAGTGACGCAATAATTTTTAAAAAAAGGAGCTAATTTATGTTCGCAAAAATGAATATATTGTTTTAGGGGAAATTTGGCTGGAAAAGTATCTTCAAATATTTCATCCCAATCAATAACAACTTTTTTACCTAATATTTTTAAAACCAAGGCGGGAATATTTGACTCAAATTGCATAGGCATGGCGGCATGGATTATATCGTAGTGATTAATAATGCCAAATAATGTGGCAATTAAACCACGAAGGATTCGGCCGTTGATATAAAAATGAAGATAGATTCGAGGAAGTTTATAGAGAGTTAAATTTTTATTAATAATTTCTTTTTTGATTTTTAAAGAAAATTTTTGATTAGTGGTAACTAAAAGATCAACTTTAACTCCATTCTTAGATAATCCCTTGGATATATTTAAGGCACGAAAATAGCCACCAAAATTTACGTGACACGGTTCAATGAATAAGATTTTCATCTAAAAAAATATCTAAAAATAATTTGAGGATCTTTAAAGAGATATTTAAAATAATATCTATAATTTTGGATAGTAGCAAGAAGTTTTAGTTTTAGTATCATATTTTGATATTGTCGATCGTGACGTTTTTCTTCATTTAAGAAAAGATGGTCACCTAAAAAATCAAAACGATCTTTTTTCCAAAATTTAAAGCAAGCAGATAAGGGAATTTCAGTATAGATTTTACTAAAATCCATATTATCTGATACTAAATTTTTATTTTTAAAATATTCCCAAATATTGGTACCTGGATAAACAGCCAATATATAGATATTAGTGCTGTCTAGGGGGTATTTTTTCATAGTGTTATAAGTGATTTTTAGGTCATTAATTGTTTCACCAGGAACTCCAACAATAAAACCACTAGTGACATCTATTTTATATTTATTACACAACTTTATAGTTCTAATATTGTGCTTTACGGAAACTGATTTTACTTTTAAAAAATCAAGCATTTTTTTACTATATGTTTCAAAACCAAATGATAAACGTTTAAAATTAATACTTTTAAGTGCTTTAATAATATCTTCATCAGCTAAATTGGATCTGGCTTGACCAGTAAATTTTATATATTTATGCCATCCCCTTTTTTTTATTTCTTTTACTAATTCTAATATTCTCGATTTTGGGGCAATAAATAAATCATCCCAAAAAACAATACCATCGACTTTATATTTTTTAATTAAAGAATCTATTTCATCAATGACATATTTAACTGAGTGAAATCTAAATGTACCCCAATGAGTAGAAGAAGAACAATAGATGCAGTGGTAAGGACATCCACGAGTAGTGGTAATAATCATTAATCTTTTTATACCGAATAAATTCACTTGATTTTTTAAATAATTTTCCATTGGAATCAAATCTCTGGCTGGAAAAGGGAGATCGTCGATATTTTTTATTAGTTGTCGAGGCGTTGTTTTGACTAATTTATTGTTATGAAAAAAAATTAATCCGTCTATTTTTAATAATTCTTTATAAGGTAAATGTTTATTTTTGTTGTATGACGAAATAATCTCTTCTAGGGTTATTTCACCTTCACCAACGACTCCAATGTCAAAAATTTTATGAAAACTATGGGGACAAGTACTGATATGAATACCCCCAATTATTATTAATGGTTTGATTCTTTTTTTAATTTTTTGAGCTAAAGTTATGGCTTCTTGATATTCAATTGAAGCACCAGTGAGGCCGACAATGTCTGGTTTGAAATGGAGTATTTCTTTTAAAGGATTTGGATGGTCTATTATTTTTAATGTAATGTTAGGATATTTTTCTCTGATATAAGAGGCGAGACTTAAAAGACCAAAATGAGGAGTATTGCTCTGAATTTTCATTTGGTGATAAACAAGGACTAATTTTAAATCTTTTTTTGCCATTTATTTTAAAATTTTATACTTATAGGCGGCTTTGAGACGATGAGTTTTTAATTCACCAAACTTAATGGTGGAAAATAACATGGCGGAGTAGTTTTTTAAGATTTTAAAAAGGTAAACCAAGTCTTCCCAACTGTGGATTTTTTTGGTAATGGTAGATGGTTTTATTAATGGTCTAAAGAATCGAGAAATCATTAGTTTTTTTTGAGCTTGATTACGAAGGTGACGAATGTCATCAACTGTTAAATATTTATTACCTAAACCAACGTAACCAGAAAAAGTTTTACCAATATTGCGATAATTAATATCGGTTTTTTTTAATAAACCTTCTTGTTCTAAAATTTTAGTCACATCTGTTTTGGGGAATGGCATAAGAAGAATAAAAACAACGAAATCAGAGAGAGATTTAATGGCGTAATTAAAAGTAGTTTCGATGGCTTTTTTAGTTTCATAAGGAAAGCCAATAATGTAAGTAGAAAACGTCCAAAAACCAAGTTTATTAGCTAGATTGATTATTTTTTTGGCTTTTTTTAAATTTAAATTTTTTCGAATGAATTTTTGGGTTTTAGGATAGCCTGATTCAATACCAAAAGTTAGACGATAACAACCGCTTTTTTGCATTTTTTGAAGAATCGATTTATCTAAAGTCCAAATAGCAATACCATTGGGACAAGTCCATTTAATATTTAGTTTTTTGGCGATAATTCCATCACAAATTTTTTCTAAACGATCACGGCTAACTGAAATATTGTCATCTAAAAAATGAATTTCTTTAAAACCATAACGTTTTACTAAATGTTCGATTTCATTGACAATACGCTCAGCACTAAAAGGTCGCCAACATCGACCCCAGATAGTAGGAACAGCACAATAAATACAATTATTAGGACAGCCACGGCTAGTAACCACCGAAGTATAAGGAGTTCTCATAACATAAGAACCTTTATTTTCATGACTATCTTTTAGATAAAGATCCATGGGTAACAAATGACGAGCTGGAAGAGGCAGGGAATCAAGATTAGTAATGGGAAGACGTTGAGGATTTAAAATAATTTTGTTTTGATCATCTCTAATGGCGGTTCCGGAAATATTTTGAAGACTAGAATTAGTTTCAAATTTTTTAACTATTTCTAAAATAGTATTTTCACCTTCACCAATAACGACAATATCAACATTTTTATCAACAAGAACATTTTGATAAAGAATAGAAGCGTGGGCACCACCAAAAACGACTAGAGTTTTTGGGTTATAATTTTTAACAACTTGGGCAAGATGATGAGAATCACTTGAATAAGCAGTAAACATAGTACTGATACCAACTATGTCAGGTTGATAATATTTTAGTTTTTCGACAATAGTTTCGTCAGATAATCCAACTCGGGTATAATTTTTATTTTTTTTGACCACATTAATACCTTCGGCCAGAGCATCTATAATAGAAACATGATAACCATTGGTTTCTAAAATAGCACCAATATTGGCCAATCCTAATGGAATAGATATACCTGGTGTGGTTGTATCATTTACCCTAATGGTCATAGGTGGATAAATAAGAAGAATTTTCATATTAGTTTTTTGATTTCTTAATTAAGAGACTGAATATTTTCATAAAAAATTTATTATGGTAGACTAATTTTCTGGTTATCCGAGCAATTATAGGGATACGAGTAATTGAATAAAAAAATAGTCCTAATATTTTACCAAAACGGAATTGATATAGCTTGTTTTCATAAAGAGAAAAACCTTTTTTCATTAACTTTATTCTTTGTTCTTTGGTAAATTCTTTGGTTTCAAAAATTGGGTTAATGTCTCGATAGGAAACATTTTTTAAATACTGATCTTTGGGAATCAAAAAATGGGCCTGTTTAATGGCCCATTGATAAACTTCAGTACCGGGATAAGGAACAAGATTGTAAAAATTGACATAATTGGTATCTAAACTTTTAGCAAATTTTAAAGTTTCTTGAGCATCTTGATAGGTTTCGTCTTGGTGGCCAATAATAAAATTAACAGCATTTTTAATTTTGGCTTGATTAGTAAATTTAACTGCTTGTCGAACTTGATCAAGGGTAATATTTTTTTTGATTCGATCAAGTGTTTTTTGACTACCTGATTCACAGCCATAAGCGATAAAATAACAACCAGCCTTTTTTAGCTTTTTGAGAAGTTTTAAAGTAATATTATTAACCCTAATACCGTTATATAATTGAAATTTGATTTTTAGTTTTTTCTTGATAATTAGATCACAAATAGCTTCAGCACGATTGATATCTAAAGTAAAACAATCATCATTGAAATCAAAGCTATTAAAGCCTTTTTTATACCAATGAATAAGTTCATTAATGACATTTTGAGGACTACGAGGTCGAAAACTTTGACCCATAGAAAGGCGAACAGAGCAATAATTACATCCATATGGGCAACCTCGCGAAGTAATAATAGGAATGATTTTTTCCCTAAAACAAGGATATTCTTTTAATTTAAAACTTTCATAATCAGGAAAAGGAAGATCGTCTAATTTAATTATTAAAGGAGATGATTTATTAATAATAGTTTGATTTTTATTTTGCCAAATTAAATTTGGAATTTGAGAAAAATTGGGAATATTTTTGGAAAATTCTTTTAAAAAATCAATAAAGGAAACTTCACTTTCACCATGCATGGCAAAATTTACTTTGGTTTCTTTTAAAATTTTTTCTTTGGTGGCAGAAACATGCGGACCTCCAAGGATAATAGGAATTTTAGTGATTGATTTAATTTTTTTTATGGTTTGATAAAGATATTTGTAGGCGTAACTAAAACCAGTAACGCCAATTAGATCAGGTTGAAACTGTTTAATGATTTCTTTGATTGTCTGAAATGGTTTTTTCTCGATACCGCAATCGATAATTTTGACTTGATGATGGTTCTGTTTTAGAACTGAAGTAAGGTAGGCAATACCAACATGGGGATGAATCGGGATACCTTTTTCGGTGCCAAACATTGATTTGACTTCGGGGACAACAAAAAGAATTTTCATATTTTTTTGGATATCAAATAATCGCCAATAACGAGATATTTTAAATTAGAGTTTTTTAGAGTAAAAATAGCCTGATCAAGAGTTCCAACTAAAGGGTAGCCATGAATGTTGAATGAAGTGTTGAGTAGTCCGCCCATGCCGGTTTTTTGGGAAAATATTTTTAGCATTTGATAAAGCGAAGGATTGTCTTGATGGCTGACAATTTGAGGTCTGATGGTTTTGTCTTTTTGATGCATGGCGGCGACTAAGTGTTGTTGGGCGAGAGGAGTGGTATTGAAGGCAGTAATCATATATTTACTACTTTGTTCGATTTTGTTTTTATATGATGACCAACGGGAAATATATTTTGGGGCCCAACTGTCAAGAATAGTAGGAGCAAAAGGCATCCAAAAATCACGCATTTTGATGGCATCATTTATTTCTTGGTACGATGAATATTTGGAAGCATTGGCAAGAATAGTTCTATTACAAAGCGACCTAGCTCCCCACTCCCCTTTGCCATTGAACCAGGAAACAATTTCACCATCAGCTAAAAGTTGAGCGATTTTTTCTTCAATATTATTAATTTTTTGGAGATTAAACTGATGAGTAATTTTTTTTGATTGAAGATATTTTGAAATTTCATCGTTGGTATAAAACAAACCCTGAGACATAGACATATCGGAGATGGGAATGATTTTGTGTTTCATAAAAAGACTAAAAACAGCTCCGTAACCCAAACTTTCATCGCCAGCGCTAGGCATAAAATAAATTTTTTTGAGATACTTTTCGTCTTGAATTTTTTGATTTAATTTGACGTTCATAAAGACACCACCAGAACAAGCTATATCGTAAATTTTGTATTTTTGAGTGACAGTTTTGATCCAATCAATAACTAGGTCTTCGGTAAGTTTTTGAGCGGCAGCGGCAAGATTGTCAAAACGACAGCCGACGAATTTTTCTTTGAAGAAAAGATGAGAGTTGGCTAGATTAAAAGTGGATTTAAATTCCAATGATTGATGATCGAAGTAAATATTTTTTTTGAATTCCTGAAGAATATTTTGATAATATTTTTCGTCGGAAACATAGGCGGCTAATCCCATAACTTTGTATTCGTGTTCTAGTGGCTTCATCCCTAGGAATTGAGTTAGTCCGGAATAAAGCAGACCAATAGAAGTATCGTAAGATGATTGAGAAATTAATTTTAAACGATTTTTTTTAGGGTAATAAAGGTAAGTTTTGGAACAAAAATTATCGCCGGAACCATCGAGAGTAAAGATAATGGTGGGTGTTTTTTTAAGATGAAGGTTATAAAAATGGACAGGAGCTAAGGCATGACAATAATGATGATCCAAAAAAAGAATTTTTTGAGGACTGATTTGATATTTTTGACTGAGATATTTAGTTAAGGATTTTCGGGAAGAGGGAGAAATAATTTTATCTAAGGCAATAGATCGAATAAAAAAGAAAAATTTTTTCCATTTTGATCGATATTCTAACCAGTTAGTAAAGTTTCTAATTTTGGAAGTACCAATTTTTTGAATAGCAGTGGTGTAGGTTTTTTGAGTATCAACTGTTTCTGACCAAAATGATTGAGTTGAGGGAAAAACAATATAATCAAGATTCTTGAGACTGAATTTTTGATCGAGATAATCTAAACATTTATTTGGAAACCCCCAATAATTTTTAATATTATTAAATTTTTCTTCATGTAGATAAGCCAGACATTTACCATTTTCAAAGAGACTGGCAGTGGCATTGTGACCAAGTGAGAGATGAACTATTTTCATATTTTTTTTGAATTAAAAAATTTACTGGTGTGATATTTTAATCCGGTTTTGATTAATAGATGTTGTTTTTGAAAAAGGAATTTATCACTAACCAGACGGTTTTTTTGAATTATTTTTCGTTTAGATAATACATGCTTTAGATGAATCAAATTCCAACCAATACCTTTGTAAGTGTTGAAAGAGGAACGAAGATTTAAAGTGAATAAAAAGTAGGTACCTAAAGCAAACCATAAAATAAGATTAAGAGGCAGGATTTTTAAAAGGTATGGTAAAGAAAGATTTTTTATAAGAGTTTGAAGATGGTTTTTGGTACCATGAAAGCGAACTAGATAATTATTGAAACCGGGATCGAGGATAGTTTTACTGGAGGAAAATTTGTGATAAACAATTGATTTTGGGGCGAAAGTATTTTGATAACCTTGGAGGCAAGTTCGCCAACCTAAATCAGTTTCTTCCATAAAAATAAAATAATCTGGATCAAACTTGCCAGCATCAATAAATGCTTGGCGACGAATAAACATGCCGGCTGATTTGGCGGCTAAAATATATTTAGTTTTGTCGTATTGGTGACTATCGATTTCTCCATAAGTAGCAACCGAATGTAAAAATCCTAGAGTACCTAACCATTCTCCGGCATAATCAAGTTTTTTGGGATTATCCATGAGTAAAAGTTTAGACTGAACTATACCTAATTTAGGATTTTTATTAAAAATTGAGATGGCTTCAGTGATCCATTTTGGATCAACTCTGGTATCGTTGTCTAAAAAGGCAATAATGTTGCCATGAGATTTTTCGAAAGCTAAATTTCTGGCAATTGCTGGACCAAAGTTTTGTTTGAGACTGATGATGATAATCTTTTTGAGGTATTTTTGAAATTGAGTTTTTATTTTTAAAACACTTTGATCATGGGAACCATTGTCGACAATTATAATTTCGTAATCTGAGTATTGATTATTAATAATAGAGTTAAGGCAGTTGTGAAGAAGATGATAACCATTGTAATTGACGATAATTATGGAGATTAATGGTTTCATTGGTTATTATTTGGTTTTCCGACCAGAAAACTACCAATAGCCAGATAATCAATGCCGGTACCAAAAAAAGTTCTTAAGGCTTCTTTTGGAGTGCAGACTAAAGGTTGTTCGGCATCATTGAATGAGGTATTGATAACTCCGGGAATACCGGTAATTTTGGCAAATTCATTAATCATAGAATAATAAAGAGGATTGTTGGATTTGGTAACACTTTGAATTCTAGCAGTTTTATCGATATGAATCCCCTGGCTTAAATCTTTTTGACCTTTTTTGTTGGTATCAAAACCAAGAATCATAAATGGATGAGTGTAATATTTGTCAAAATAATTTGGACCAGCTTCATCAAGAATACTTGGAGCAAAAGGTCGCCAATTTTCTCGATGTTTAACTTCGTTGTTAATTTTATCTTTCATGCCTTTTAGTCCTGGATGACCTAGAATACTGCGGTTACCTAAGGCTCGAGGACCGATTTCCATACGTCCTTGAAACCAAGAGACAATTTTACCCTCAGCCAAAAGTTTAGCCACTTCTTGATCGATACGAGAGACTTTTTGATAATTGACTTTAGCGCCTTTGAGAACTGATTCAATTTCAGTATCGGAAAATTCTGGACCCCAATAAGCATGAGTCATTTTAAAATTTGATTTTTCACCTAAACGATTACTAATTTCCATAGCGGCGCCAATAGCCGTGCCAGCATCTGAGGAAGCTGGTTGAATAAAAATATTTTTGACAAATGGTAATTTCCAAATTTGAGAATTCATATCACAATTAAGAGCAACGCCACCGGCAAGACAAAAATTTGAACTAGGATTTTGTTGATAAGCCCATTTAGCTAATGATTGACCGGCTTTTTGAGTAAAAGATTGAACCATATGAGCTAAATTGCGGTGAGTGTCGGTAAGTGGTTCATCTGGGTTACGTTTGGGGCCATATTTGTCAAAAATCATTTGTTTCCAATTATGAGTTAGATGATAACCATTTGGAGTTATTTGCCAATATTTTTGATAATTTAATTTCTTTTTACCCCAAGCGGCTAATCCCATTGTTTTTCCCTCATGACTATGAGGTTTAAAACCAATAAGGTCGGTAATTGATTCATAAACCCAGCCGAGACTTTGATTACTGCTAATACTTTTGATTTTTTTAAGACCTTTTGAATTACCGATCCAAATAGAACCGGAATCTTCTTCGCCTTGGCCGTCAAGAGTAATAACATTAGCTTCTTTGAAACCAGAACAGTAAAAAGCACTGGCGGCATGAGCTAAATGGTGAGGGATAAAATATATTTTTAATTTGTCAGAACCAGACATGCGGAAGCCTTTTTCTTTGAGCCAATCAGTTAAACGAATTAAACCAACATAGTATTCGGCAAAAGCACCAAATTCACGAACACCTCGTTTGAGGTTTCTGTTTTTTAAATTTTCCCAAAAAGAACGAAGATAATAACTAATTGGATGACGATAACCAAGAGCAATAGCGTCGATTTCTGATGGTTTTATTTTTCCTTGTTTAAGGCAAAATTCTATTGATTTGATGGGTATAATTCGAGGTGAATGTTTGAGACCATTAAATCTTTCTTCTTCGACAGCAGCAATTAATTTACCATCAATTATTAAAGCGGCGGCAGAGTTCCATGACATGGGAGCGGTGAGACCTAAAATTTTCATAGTTTTTGAATTATTAAATTAGATTTAATCATATTTTTTAAAAAATTGGGTTAAGTGAACAACATCTAAAACAAGCCGGAATGGTTTTGTGCTTTTGAATATATTTTTGAAATTTAAGAGTTTTGGTATTTTTCCAGATGTCTTGTAGCTTTTCGGTTTTGATATTACCCAAAATATAACCATGGCAGATTTCGATATCACCATTACCACGAAGAAAAACTTGATTAAAAGGTGAAGTACAGGTGGATTTTTTGGTGGGGATGGTGCCGGTATAGAAGTTTTCTACATCCATAGTAGTGGGTAGAGTAATTTTTACTTTCGACTCCCCTGTTTGAATTATTTTTTGAATTTTTTTTAATTTTTGAAAAATGGTTTTTCGGTCTTTTTGATTAAAAAATATTTTTTTGGAGCCATGATATTCACCCCAAACTTCGTTACCAAATCCGGTTTTTTGAGAAAATTCTGATTGCTGTTGTTTGATTTTGTCGTAAAAATAAAAATGATGACTAATAGACCATTCGTCGACACCAAGATCTTGGACAATTTGATAAATTTGATCAAAATTATGGATATTGGCTTTGGAAATAACAGTGGCAATGCGGATATTGGGAAATATACTTTTACCACGAAGCTTAATGATTTTTTGGATACCCTTGATTATTTGAGGAAAGGAATTTTTGACTAAACCTCGATAATATTGAGTTGATTCATCAGGGCCGTCTAAAGAAATGGCTAAAAAATCTAAACCAGAGTCGATTAACTTATGGGCCATTTTTTCTAAAAGTAGCCCATTAGTAACCATAGCTTTGACGATTTTTTTTTGGTCGAGATATTTAATAATTTTTATAATTTCTGGATGCATCAGAGGTTCTCCTCCGGCTAGTGAAACTGAGGGTGAAAAATGAGCCATTTGGTCAAAAAGCGGTTTAAGTTGATCAAAAGAAAGTTCTTGAAGATTTTTCATTCGAGAATTGACCACATGACACATGGGGCATTTGAAATTACATTTTTCGGTAATAAAACAATTTATAATTCGAGGAAATGGTGTGGCTTGATTCTTATAAAAAAAATTATCGACAATAGCATTTATGGCAGTTTTTGGATATTTAATTGCCAATTGAGATTTTTTTAATAAATTTAGTTGAGCCATAAATTAAAAATGTTTGGTAATTTGGTTTATATTTTTTGAATCGAAATGTTTTTTTGTATATTTAGGACAATTCTGCTTCATTTGTTTAAGAATATCTGGATTTTGATAAAGTTTATTAATAGCTTTTTTGAAATTAACGACTGTTGGTTTGACCAAAATTGAGACAGTTGAGTCGACTATTTCGGGAATAGTACCAAGATTAGAAGCTACTACTGGGAGTCCAGACGAAACAGCTTCCATAATAGTTCGAGTAAAACCTTCTTGATATAGGGCTGGCTGAATAAATATATCAGATTGGGAATAATAATCCAAAAGTTGATCATTATTGACTTTGCCGACAAAATTAAGATTTGGACTAAGATGATTTTGAATAAATTCAGCTTCTGGACCGGAACCGATCATAATAAAATTAATTTTGGGCATTTGTTTTGCCAGTTTTAAAACAATTCTGGTGCCTTTTTTGGGAATTAATCTAGAAACAAAAATAACGGTAAATTTTGAATGAGGGTGAATATTTTTGGTATTAAATTTTTTGGGATCAATCCAATATCTGTAAGGTTTTATTTTGTCTTTTTTGACACCCCAATTAAGCAATTGTTTTTCTGATTCAACTGATTGAACTAAAACAACATCGGTTTTATTTAAAATAAATCGACTAACTTTGGCAGTAAAAGAATTTGGCTGGTTAGGATAAAGAGCATGGGTACTGGTAAGATGTTTTTTGGAAAAAATTTTACCTAAAACAACTCCACAAACAGCGCCGTTAAAGCCATGGGAATGGATAACGTTTATTTTGGAATGATTTCTTAACATCCAAAAAAAAGTTCGTAAAAAAAGATACGGAGTCAGATAAATAAAATCTAGAATGGGATATTTTTCGACATGGTGAAAAATATTTTTCCCTGGCCAAGGGTATCTTCTGATGTAAATATTGCCAATTGTTTCTTTTGGTTTCCAATTGGTATTGGGAGTGGTTAAAGGAGAATATGTGTGGACGTAAATTCGATATTTGAGGTGGTTAAGCTCGTTAACTAAATCAGTAAGATGGGTTTCAACCCCACCGATATTTGGGGCAAAAAATGGAGTAATAAGTAAAATACTTTTAGTTGAATTAGTCATAAATTAATTAAGAATTTTTTCAAGAATATTTTGATTATCAAAGATCCAACGATAAATTTCTTCGAGGGTTTGTTCTTTGGTTTTAAGACAAGACCAGTGAGAAATTTGATTAAATTTTGAAGTATCGGAAATATAAATACGGACATCATCA
The DNA here is from genome assembly GCA_964537905.1 of uncultured Gammaproteobacteria bacterium. Lineage (GTDB taxonomy): Bacteria > Patescibacteriota > Microgenomatia > UBA12405 > UBA12405 > WARW01. Next base: position 43,287 of record CAZICU010000003.1, on the reverse strand, counting down.
GGACGGTTTTGAGTTTCTTGAGAAATATTAATAATATTGCCGGTAATTTTCTGACAGAGCTGAGTTAACTCAAGTAAGGAAAAACTATTTTGGTAACCACCACCAATATTATATATTTCGCCATTGTAATGGGATAAATTATTTATTTGAAGATCGATGGCTTGGTATAGGTCATCAATGTCAATTAAATCACGAACTTGTTTACCGGTGCCACCAAAACCAATGTATGACAGTGGTTTGTTTTTCCAAAAATGACGAGCCAACCAAAGAGGGATAATCCCTTGATCGACTTTTCCCATTTGCCAAGGGCCAGTAATAATGCCACAACGATTGATAATAGCCTTAATTTGGAAATTATGAATGTATTCCTGAATCAAAAATTCTGAAGCCAGTTTGGTGGCACCGTAAAGTGATCTTTGTTTGCCGATGGGAAAATTTTCGTTAATTCCTTTTGAAGAGATACCAGAAATGGTTTGATTGGAGTCTATTTCAAAACGAGAATTATTTTCAGTAAAAGAGATTTGATTAAGTTCAGCGATAGGATAAATACGACTAGTGGAAAGAAAAACTAAATCAGATTTATTCTTCCGACAAAATTCAAGACAATTGATTGTACCCAAAAGATTGGTATGAAGTGAATATTCTGGAGAACTAATGCCGGCTAAAACTGAAGGTTCGGCAGAACAATCAATAACTAAATCGATTGATTGGTTAAAATTAAAATCTTCTTGGTTGCGAACATCACCATGAATAAAATTAATGTTTTTTGGGAGTAATCTGGTGAGATTTAACTCTGATCCTCGACGTTTGAGATTATCAAAAACAATAATATTGGTACTGGGATAATTTTCTTTTAATTTTATGGCAAGGTTAGAACCAACAAAACCGGCTCCACCAGTGATTAAAATATTTTTATAATTCATTTTTAAGTATGAATTTGACTACATAATTCTTGAAGAATATCGTCAATATTGTAACTAAAATCCCAATTAGGGAATTGGGTTTTAAATTTTGAAACATCAGAAATATACCAAATATGATCACCAATTCGATTGGTATCAATATATTCAAAGACAGCTTTTTTGTTTAAAATCTTTTCAATTTTTTCAATAGCTTCTAACATGGAAATATTGGAGTTTCGAGATCCACCGGCATTGTAAACTTGACCACATTTAGGGTTTTGATGATAATGCCAAAACATATTAACTAAATCATTACAATGAATATTGTCACGAACTTGTTTGCCTTTATAACCAAAGATAGTGTATTTAGTGCCTGTTTTAATGCATTTTACTAAATAAGCTAAAAATCCATGAAGTTGAGTACTACTATGATTTGGACCAGTTAAACAACCACCTCTAAAAACTCCAGTATGTAATCCAAAATATTTTCCATATTCTTGAACCATAATATCAGCGGCAACTTTTGAGGCACCAAAAATACTATGTTTAGAATTATCAATAGTCATATTTTCATCGATACCGTTTTTGAAATAGGGATGTTTTTTATCTATTTCATATCTTTTTTCTAATTCAACTAGAGGTAAAGTGTTGGGAGTATCCCCATAAACTTTGTTGGTAGAAGTAAAAATAAAGGTAGCTTGGGGTGAATATTTTCGATAATTTTCTAATATAGTTAATGTTCCAAGAGCATTAACGGTGAAATCAGTCAGAGGTTCTTTGACAGCCCAATCATGTGAAGGTTGAGCGGCGGTATGAATAATTAGATCAAATTTATGTTTTTTAAAAATTTTTTCAATTTCTTGATTGTCTCGAATATCTTGGTTGTAAAAAGTATATTGTTTAGGGTATTTTTCTGATAAACGTTGATTATTCCATTTGGTACTACCTTCAGGACCGAAAAAATATTCTCTCATATTGTTGTCAATGCCAATTATTTGAAAATCTTTTTGAGCTAGAAATTTTACTGATTCTGAACCAATTAGTCCGGCTGATCCGGTAATTAAAGCTTTTTTTGACATAACTTAAATTATTGTTTCCATTTTAATCGATTATTGGGTTTTAATAAACCTAATTTAAATTTTAAATAAGTAGTTGAGTATACAATCAAAGTAATCCAACAAGCTAGAGGGTGAAAAAACCAAGCTAAATCTGGTTGATGGATAAATCCACGAAGAGTGTCAAAAAGGGAGGGAAAAATTAATATAGTGTAAAGAATAAATTTTAAAGTGCCGAATTTATTGGTTTTATTCCAGTTGTATTGTCGAAGTTTTTGATAATAAAAATAGTCAGTTAGACGACGATTTTGTTTGCGGATAAATTTTTTGATCGATGATTCACAAAAGGTGTGAATAATTCCTTGTTTTACTTTGGCAAAAAATATGGGTTTATTAGTTTCATTTAAAGATTGACTAATGATATCAATATCAAAAAGATATTTAGATTTTAAATTCTTTTTTAGAAAATCGGATCTAAAAATTGTGCCATTAGCACCAATGGTGGGAATTGGTTTTTTGGGTTCAAGTTTTATTTGAATATATTGACCTTTATCAATTTGATCTATTTTAAGACCAGTCCATTTATAATTAATAAAATTTTGACGATCATAAACTCCAGCAACAAAAGCATAAGGATCATTGACACCAGTTAGAGCTGAATATCTTTCAATAAAACCAGCTTGAGGTCGATAAGTAAAAAATAATGGTTCGGTACCAATTAATGATGAATCTTTGTCTAGAATATCAATATTGGTTTTAAGCCAATTTTTAGTAGGCAAAATATTATCAGAATCAATAAGAGCAAAATATTTACCTTTGGCTTGTTTTACTCCAATGGCTTTACCAGCTTCGGCGGTTTTTAGGGGATTTTTTAAAATTATTGAATTAAAAGATTTGGCAATAATAAGAGTATTGTCGGTAGATCCCCCATCAATAATTAATATTTCATATTGATTACGAGGAAAATTTTGTTTAACAATTGAATTAAGACAGTTGGTTAAAACTTTTTGAGAATTTAGAGTGGGAATTATAAAAGAAATTTTAATCATGAGAAATCTTTTAGTTTTTTAAAATATTTGTAGCCATAGTTTAAAAGATGTTTTAAGTCGGCAATGGATCTAAGGGAAATGATTTTTTTGAAAATAAAATTTGGAGTAATTACGCCTTTGAATAAATTTTGAACAAGTTTGATTTGTCGGTCTGGAGAAATAGATGATTTAATAATTGGTTGACGCATATCAAATTTATCCCAATCGTTGGTTAAAAGTAAATTATTATCCTGACAATATTTGAAAAGAGGAGTACCCGGATAAGGAATAAGAATAGTGGCTTGAAGACTGTCAGCTAAATTTTTTTGAAAAATTTTTCTACCTAGATTAAGAGTTTTTTGAGCATCAGTTAGAGTTTCATTAGGAAAACCTATAATAATAGTAATATGAGGTTCTAAACCTGACTTTTTGGCCATTTGAAGGGTAGTCAAAACGTGGCTAGTTTTTTCATTTTTATTAATAAAGTTAAGTGTTTTTTGGTTAGCTGATTCAAGGCCGTAAAGGATAAAACGGAAATTAGCTTTTTTAAGTAAGTTATATTCTTGTTGAGTTAGAGCCCCAAAACGCATATTGCAACCAAAAGTGACTTTTTTGTTTAATCCTCGTTTGATGATTTCTTGACAAAGATTTTTTAGCCAAAGGCCAATGGGTAAGGTGCCGGAGTCATCAAAAATTTCTTTGACACCAAAATTATTAACTAAATTTTCAATTTCTTTGATAGTATGTTTTACTGAAAAGGAACGAAAACATTTACCAGGGAAAAGAGTCGTCCAACTACAAAAAGTACATTTTCCCCACCAGCAATCACGTCCAGACATAATATATGATCCCGGCTTATATTTATAATTAGTGTTATTGTAGGCATAAAGTTGCCATTGAGTTAATTGACGATCAATTATTGGGAGTAAATCAAGAGAAGGGTTTTTTTTGAGACTAAAAATTTTATTTTTGGGAGCTTTATGTTGGTTAATTAGAGTAATTAATTCATCGAGTAAAAAATCGTAATCACCGCCAGTAAGAACATAATCAACTGGACAATTATCAATTGATTCTTGAGGCAAAGCAGTGACATGATCACCCATAAGGACAATAACCAAGTTCCAATTACCAATTTCCAAACTTTTTTGACGGATTTTTTTGATAATTTGCCAATGTTGTTTGATGACTGGAGTTTTAGTTTCGATAGCAATTAAATTTGGGGCCTCTTGCTTTATTCTTTTAAACCATTCTTGGTAACTTAAACCCTGAGCAATAGCATCATCCCAAAATACTTTATATCCTTTTGATTGAAGTAAAGTGGCGGCATAAGCAGGAATAATTGGATAAATAACATTTCCTGTATTTGTCCATTGAAATTGTCTGTTTTGAGATAAAAAAGGAGAGCCTTTGGAAGACTTTAGTGGTGGATAAGAAATGGAAATTGATTTAACCTCCGATATATTTGCCTGTTTTGCGGTCAAATTTGTGGGGTTTAAATTTAGCTTTTTTTTGGAATAAGCCATACAGGAATAGTATACCGTAATAAGCATGAGTTATTGGAATAGTAAGTATGGTTAAAAATGAAGAAATAGGATTATTTTTTTGATATAAAAAAATAATTAAAGTAAAGAATAATATTGATAAATATAAATATAATGGAAAAAACAATAAATTATATCTAATAGTAAAAGAGTTAATAGCTAATAGTATTAAATAAAATACAAAAAATGATGGTAAAAAGTAACCGATTTTAAATGATGTCTGGGGAAATTTTTTGGCAAAATAACCTCGCTGAATAGCATATCGAGTAATTTGTTGAAGATGAGGAATTATAACTGAACGTCGATGATGATAAACTGTTAATTTGGGATGATAATAAATTTTTAATCCAAGTTTTTTGGTTAATTCTAAACATAAAACAGTATCTTCTCCGGGCCAATATTTATTATTAAATTGGCCGGCTTTTATAAAATCGCTTTTTTTAACAATTAAATTTACACTCGGATAATCATCAACAAACCTAGCTGGTTTAATACTGTTTCGATAAACACCAGCTCCCCCACTACCAAGCCAACTAGACCAAACCAAACCGGAGGCTTGTTTTAAATAATTATCTTTTGGTGGAGTTAAACATGGGCCACAAAAAGCGGCAAAATCAGGATATTTATTGATTAGTTTAAAAGCATTTTGAAAATAATTTTTACTTGGAAAAGAATCGTCATCGAAAAAAACTAAATATTCTCCTTGAGCTTTTTGAGCTCCTAAATTTCTTTTTTCTGATGGATTGGCTGAACCAGATATTTGGTCAGTAATTACTAAAATTTCAAAATTTTTTAAAGATTGTTGTTTGAGGAATAAAAGAGTTTCGGTAAGATAAGGATTTATTTGACGAACAGGAATAATAATTGAAAAGACTATTTTTTTCATTTTCCAGTATTAATACGCATTTCTAAATCTGGATTATAAACCCATTTTCTTTTGTTTTGATCATCGTAATAATGAAGTATTCGTAATCGATAAAAAACAGAAAGAGCATCAATAAGACATTGGTAAATGACTTTTAAACCACTAGCGTGAGTTAAAGAGTCAAAATCATAATTAATTTTAATTGGTGATTCGTAAATTTGGGTAAAACCAAGATGATTAGCCACTGAAAGTATTTCTAAATCAAAAGCATAGGTTTTAATTAATAATCGAGGAAGAACTTTAATTAAAACTTGACGGCGAAATATTTTAAGACCAGCTTGAGTATCGTGAACATTTATTCCTAAAAGGAATTTAGCAATTAAAAAGCCACCAAAACTAACTATTCTTCGATCAAATGGATAATGAACTTTTGAGGCGGGATGACGTTTTGAACCAACAATAATATCGGCATTGTACCATTCCATATGTTCTAAAACCATGGAAATACCATTTGGGTCAATTTCCATACCAGCATCGATAAAAGCGATATAATCACCTTTGGTTTTGGCCATACCAAAACGAACAGCATAACCCTTGCCATGGTTATTTTTATAACCAAAAACTTTTAACTTATTAAATTTAAGTTTTTTAATTATTTGATATGATTTATCAAATTTTGTACCGTCAACTACGGCAATAATTTCATAATCATAACGAATTTGATCTAAAACATGAGAAATATTTTTAATATCATCAGCAATAGTCTTCTCTTGTTTGTAAACAGGAATGATAACGGATAAAAAATGATTACTATTCATGTGATAATACTGAAGAGTATACATCAAGTGTCTTTTGGGCAGTATTAGACCATTTGAAATTTTTTGATCGGGATAGACCTAGTTCTTTTTGTAGTTGACAAAATTTGGGATTATTCCAAAATTTTTTAATCTTTGAAACGATATCTTCAGTTGAACGAGGATTAAAAGATAAACCAACAGAATCCATAATTTCTGGTAAACAAGTATCTCGACTAAAAGCAACAGGGCAACCAGATTGCATAGCTTGGACTAGGGGTAAACCAAAACCTTCAGCAAAGGATGATTGACAATATACGGTAGCTAAATTATAGATATAAGGTAAATCTTCGTCAGGAACAAAACCAGTCAAAATAAGTGGGCTAGTACGTTGGTTTGTAAGTACTCTAGATTTAGATTGAAGCCAGCGAAGATCTTGTGTCCATGGATGATCGGGAACATCTTGCTTGACGGCGGCAGAACCAACAATAACTAAAGGAATTTTTAATTTTCTACAGGAGCGAACAAGGTTGGGAATATTTTTATTCCAATTTATATCACCCACAAATAAAACAAATTTATTTGGTAATTTATATTTATTTTTGATTTCTGATAATTTTTTTGAATCAGTTATTGGTTTAAAACTATCGTCAGCAGCTAAATGAGTGACTTGTATTTTTGATAATGGATAGTGAGTAATTTGATTTATAATATTTTTTGAATATTGAGAAACAGTAATAATTTGGGAAACTTTTTTAAGTTTATTTTTTTGAATAAACCATTTTATTTCCCCTTTTAAACCAACAGGAAAATGATTTTTAAATTGACGAGGGATAAGATCATGAACAGTAATAATAGTGGGAATTTTTTTGTTGATTGGTAAAGTTAACTTGAAAGGATCGAAATAAGGATAATGTATTAGCTTGTAGCTATTAGCTTTTAGCTCTTGGCTATTTTTGATGAGGTCCACAGACCAGTTTTTATAATTAGGGTTGATTTTAATTTCTTTTTGTAAGGCATCAACTAAATTTTGAGTATAATATCCAACTCCGCGAGTAGAATTACCATCAAGTGTGGGTGAAATATCAATAGCAATTTTTATTTTTTTATTCATTTTTTGTCCCAATCTTGGGATAAATTAATATTTCTATGGGTTTTAATTAATTCGTAATATTTGGTATATGCAATAGGAAATCTAAGAGCTGAAAAAAAAGAAAAAACAAAACCAGGAAAACCATCAACATAACCTCGATGACGGAAAAAGGTTTTTAAAAACCACCAATTTGGTTGGAAAAAATAAAAGTTTATAAAGCTGAAAAAGTTTATTTTGGTATTTTTTTCTTTTAATTCATTGGCTAAAAGGGTGGTGTATCGATTAGCTCGTAATAAATAAAGAGAAAATGAAGTGTCAGCATAATGTTCTAAATCATTTTTGAGCCAACCAATTTGACCATCGACTTCAGCTTGTTCGTGAACGTCTTGACAAGGTAAATGAGCTTTACCATTTTTGTAAAAACGAATGGTAGGATCAGGATATTGACCACCTTTTTTGAGAAAGGTGCCTAAAAAATAATTTTTGCGAGGAATCCAAAAACCATTTTCTTTAATTTCTGAGGGATTTCTATTGACAATGGAAAGAATTTCTTTTTTGAGTTCTGAAGTGACTATTTCATCAGCATCAAGCTGAAGAATCCATTTGCCTTGACAAGCATCAATACCCATTTGTTTATTGATATGAAACATGGGTTTGTTGGTAGTAGAAATAATTTTGGCTTGTTTAAATTTTTTAATTAAATTGACAGTATCATCTTGTGATTCTCCGTCAACGACAATAATTTCATCAGCAATATCTTTGATAGCTTCAAGACATTTTGTAATATTTTTAGATTCGTTGTAAGTGGCTAAAGTGACTGAAAGATTTAATATGTTTTTCATAATTTCTGATAAATTTTAAAAGCGGGTTGATTATTATTAAAATAGAATATTTTTTCTGGATTTTTGGGAATAACTTCATCAGAAGCAATTACTAAAGATCCCCAGGGAATTTCTTCCCAATTAATTTTACCAAAATGATAATTGTCATAGTTTAAAACAGTAGAAAATCCAAAATTATCAGGATCGGTAAGTTTTATTTGATTTTGAATTTTAGATGGTGGATATTGAGAAAAGAAAAGAAAAAGAATATATGGTTGATCATATTTGTTAGTAATATAGATATTTTGATAATTATTTTTTTGGGATTCAAGATAAGGAACTAATTGGTCAAATTGATATTGCCAAGCAAAGGGATAGCGTTTGGCATAATGAAAGAAATATGAATCGAAATAATAAGCGATGAAATAGGTGTAAAAAATAATAAATATCCCACCTAAAGTTAAAGCATTATGACGGGTAGTTTTATTTGAAATAAAACTAAATAAGTAATAAATACCAGAAGAAATTAAAATGGATAAAGGGATAACCATAGGTAAAGCACGAAGTGCTGACGGAGCTTGAAAAGTTAGCGATGAAGCAATGGGGGCAATAAATAAGAAAGCCATTATAAAAATTTTAGATTTTAGATTATAGATTTTAGATTTAAGAAGAAAAATTAAACCGAGAATTAAAAGTGGAATTTCGATTAAATAAATTTGACCCATTTCTGGAACTTTTGAGCGAGGAACTTCATCACCATTTATAGCCAAAAAATTCATATTAAAATGAGAAAAATATTTTTCTCCCCAAGAAATTAAATAAAGAACTCTTTTATTATGAATAAGTCGATTAAATAAAGTAACCTGTGAATGGTGATTAAGTAATTCATTACTACGCCAAACTGGACCTTGGTCAGCGGTTAATCCAACTCCACCAAAACGAGCTGATCCCCCATTATGAAGAAAAGAAAAAAGTACCGGTAAAACCAAAATTACGCCTAAAAAAATAGGAATAAATATTTGAGGTATTTTTTTGATTAAAAATTTAAAATAAAGTAAGCACAAGGTTAAAGCTAATAAAGGGGCAATTAATCGAGCTGAATGATAAATATATAGGGAAATTACAAAGTTGAAAGTGAAAAGGGAAAAATTGAAGAGGAATTTTTCTTTGATGGATTTAAAAAAGAAGTAAATACCGATAATAATAAAACATAAGGCAGCAGATGATTCCCAAGCACCACGACTAAAGTGAATATGCCAAGGATTGACCGCTAAAACAAGAGCGGTCAAGTTTGATAGTAAGTAGTTTTTAGTAAGTAGTAAGACAAGTTTATATAAAAATAAAATAGTTAAAATAGATAAAATTAAATTAGGAAGACGAACTGCAAAGGTATTAAGACCAAGTAAATAAACAAAAGGGATATCTAAATAGACATAGCCACCGGGTTTATAATCACCAAAAGATTTAAAATGAAGTGGCCAAGAAATACCATGTTCGTCTTGACCAGTTTCGATTAAAGAATAGGCATTGTAACCCAGAGCGGCTTCATCAGGATTTAAGGCCGGAGTCTGATTAATATCGATAAAACGAATTAAAAAAGCAATAATTAAAATTAATGGTAGAATTATTTTTTTAAGGATTTTCATAAGCGTAAAAAGTAGAAATATTCCCTATTGGGCTGAGAGGAATAAATTTTGTAAATTCAGGATTTTTATCAACTCCTTGGCGATAAATTTCTTCCTGAGAAAAAATCCCCATAGTTCCAGGATGATCTTTAATAAAATTATATTGAGCAGTTTCAAATCGAATGTTATCAATAGTTTTAATTTTACCTATATCTAGAGAGCTTTCTTCTAAATTTGACTGTTGTTGGTATTTTAAGGGTGAATACTGAGAATAAAAAAGATAATAAATATATGGTTGACCATAATAATCAGTCATATAAATATTTTTATATTGATCTTGTTTATTAATTAAATAATTAGCTGCTTGTTGGTATCCATAGAGAAAATCAATCGGACTTTTTGAAACCATATGATTAAGATATAAATCACCATAATAAATAAAAGAAATTAAATAGATGATAATGATTAAAATTTTTATAAAAAAATAGTTAAATTTTTGGAGTAAAGCATATATACCTAGAGAGATAAAATAAATTAAAGGGATGGAGATTGACATAGATCGAACTGATTGAATTGGATCTCGAGTTAAAGCAGATGGAATAGGAGCAATTAATAACCAAATTAAGAAAAATATATTGATTGGTTCAGTTTTTTTTGAATGACTGAAACCAAATAATAAACCAAGAAAAAGAAAAATTAAACTAGGATAAAGAATAACTCCAATATATGGGGCTGAATGGCGTGGATTTTGCCAATCACCTTGAAAGGCTAAAAATCTGGGGGAAAAATGATTGAAATAATTAGATAAAAAATTACGAAGAAAAAATATTGGTTGACTATGAAATAGAGTGTAATCAATTTGATTGGTTTCATTAATAATCATTTGAGTTTCATTTTCTGATCGAGGATAAGAAAAAAGACTAACAACTTGAAGTCTGTTGGCATTGTGACTAAAAAGAAGGCCATAAATAATAGGTAAAGAAAAAATCCCAAGAGGTAAAATAAAACTTAAGAATAAATTTTTAAATTTGATAGATTTAAAATTTAAAAAGAAAAGAAGAATGACTATAAAAAGACTAATCATTTTTCCAGCTTGATAAGTAAAAAGAGAAAGCCCAAAAATAACAGCAGATAATAAAAGATATTTTCGTTTTTGATTTTGAAGATAAGAATAAAAAAAGTAACAAGCTAAAACTATCTCACAAGTAAGAATATTAGTTTCCCAGGCTCCTCGACTAAAATGAATATTGTAAGGATTGAAAGTGGTAATCAAAGCGGCAATAAAAGCGATTTTTTGACTTTTAGGACTAATCTTTTTAATTAATAAATAAATAAAAAGAGGTAATAATGAACCTAAAATTATTGAAGGTAGTCTGACTGAAAGTTGGTTTAGACCAAATATTTTAATAAAAGGAAGACATAAATAAACATATAATCCAGGTTTATAATCACCAAAAGATTTAAAAATTAATGGGAAAAAATGGCCATATTCGTCTCGGCCTGTTTCGAGAATTGAATAGGCATTGTAACCTAAAGCGGCTTCGTCCCATAGTAAGGGAGTTTTTTGATAAAAAACAATTCGAATTATAAAACTTATTAAGAAAACAAAAAATAAAAGGAATTTAATTTTATTTTTGATTTTCATTTTTTGTAGAAACAAATAAAAATCCTGGTTTATCATTAAGAAAATTTATTTTTTTGACAATTTGATTTTCAGGAATGTCGGCATCTAAAAAATCCCAAGGAGAGGCAATTAAAAGTCGATTGGGTTTAGTAGAGTCAACTCGCCAAGTAATTCGATGAAATGAAAATTTATCAATTGATTTGGTTTCCATAAATTTTTTGGGGTCAGATTGACAATAAAAAAGAACATAAAGATAAGGTAAACCAGTGTTTAAAGGACCATCACTGCCAAATGTGTCAGAAATAATAATTTCTTCATATTTATCTTGGTTTTCACAGGCATATTGGGCAATTTCTTTGTAGCCATATTGGCGATATTCAGAAAAATGTTTCGGAGATTGATATTTATATATATCAATAAAATAAAAAATATTAATTAGAAGAATCAAAAAATAGATGGGTAAAATTATTTTTTTCTTTTTGAAGGTGAGAATTTTTTCGTAAGCAAGAGCCATAATTAAAGCAAAAGCGGGAATCCAAACTAAGGATCGAAGAGGATGTTGTTCGTTCATAGTGAACGAAGCCGGTAATGGACCTAAAAGAAAAAGTAAGAGGATTATTTTCTTAAGCCGATTATCCTTTTTTTGAATTAAATGAAAAAGACCTAAAAAAAGAAGAGGGAGATCAATAAAATAGAGTAAACCAGAACCAGGGTATCCTGGTTTGGTAAGTTCTAATCCATCCCAAAAAATAAATTCAAAATTAAAATAATTAAGATATTTACCCAACCAGTGACGAAAGATAAGATAAAAATCATTATCAAAAATTAATTGTTTAGTCTCAATGTAATTGTGATGATGAAGAATAGCATTTAAAGATGGATCACGAAGAATCGAGGTAACGGCAGCTCGAGTCATTATTACCGGAGTAAAAAAAGTTAATTTAATGAAAGGAATGGCAAAAACGGATAAGATAATTGAACCGATGATGATTTGCGATTTTATTTTAGAAATTTTTATTTGATGACGGGTAATAAAAATTAATCCTAAAACTAAAAGAGGAACAAATAAACGTTCGGCATGATAGGCCCAAACAGATAGACTAAAACTGCTGATCCAAAGGATAATTTTTGATAATTTTGGTTTTTCAATCCAAGAGAAATAATAATAAATACCGACAATAACCAAGAAAAGAGCAGTTATAGCTTCGAAGCTAGCTCGAGAAAAATGAATATGCCAAGGTAAAACGGCGAGCCAAAAACCTGTTAAATATGTGGCACTTGGTTTTATTTTTAACTTCAATAATAAAAGAACTAAAAAAATAGGAGTTAAACTACCTAATAAAGCTGAAGGGAATCTAATAGCAAATTCATTAAATCCAAAAATAAGAATTGAGGGAACGGTTAAATAAACGTTTACAGGAGGTTTATAGTCACCAGCTGATTGAAAAGCTAAAGGAAGAAATTCACCCCATTCATCGTGTCCGGTTTTTAAAATAGAGTAGGCATTCCAACCAATAGCAGTTTCATCCATTGACAAACTGACAGGATATTTTGTTAATTGCCAAAAACGGAAAAAAGTAGCCGTGATAAAAATAATAATTAAAATAATTTTTTTGGTCATATAATAATGTTTGAACGTAAAAATAGGAATAAATTATAGATAAAAAATACTCCTAAAAATAAAAAAAGAGTCTTTTTTTTCCAAAATGATAATTCATAAGCAGAAAAATAAAGATAAAAAATAGCAATTGGTAAAAGAAAATAGATATTTTGTTGTCCAGTTAAAAAGACTAAGAAACATGATGATAGCCAAATAAAAAGTAATTTGTTTCTTTTATTTTTTAATAAACGAAAAATACCAGCAAAAGAAATAGGAAAAAGCAAAAAAGAAATTATTTCAATTTGACCTATTTGAAAATAGAGACTTGGGTTTAAATAATTTAAATAAACAATAATTTGATCAAAAGCAATTCTGGCTTTGTTGTAAAAAAACTTACCAATGAATGGGCGATTATCTTTGGTAGCATCATTCCATCTAAATTCATCAATATATTGAGTATTACTAAATATGGTACTAATTTTTTGTTTTATATAATTAGGGGTTTGAGAGTATTCGTTGATAATTTTTTGAGGAGAACTAATTAAATGGAACCAAAAAAGAGGAGAGATTAAAAATAGAAATAGTAATATTTTGAATCTGATTTTCATTTTTTTATGTCTAAAATTTCAAAAGCAACAGAGTTGTCTAAAAAGTTGATGGTTTTGATTGAATTATAACTGTTTTCATTATAGTTGTGAGGTGAAGTAACTAAAAGAATTTTTGATTCTGAAGATAAATTTTTGGTGTAATCTTTGATTTCCCAATCGTTGATAAAGATAAATTTATCAAAAGCATTTACCCAATACCAAGTGGCATGATAATCCCAATTTTTGAAAGTATCTTGATGATAATTTGATGGATCCCAGGGCCAATAGAAAAGTAAAAACTCATGTGCCTCACCATATTTTTTGGTAAAAATGATTTTATCGTAGTCATGATAAACATCTTTTAAATAGGAAATAACTTGAGAATAACCATATTGCCAGGAAGATGAATAATTACGAGCATAAGAAAAATATTTTGGCCAAAAAGAAATTTGACTGAAAAGTAAGACCAAAATTAAAATAACTAATGATATTTTAGGGGATAACCGAAAAAGATATTTTAAACCAAAACTAATAATTATAATGGCTAATGGGAAAAATATAATACTTCGAAGAACATGAGGAGCGTCTCGGGTAATAGCTGAGGGGATAGGAGCGGTAAAAAAGAAAAATAAAACTAATTTAAAATTATCTTTTTTGATATTTTTAAATAAAAAGATTAAACCTAAAATTAAGAAAGGTAAAAAAAATGGAAAAATAAGATAAAAATTAGGAATACTGAATTGATAATTAGATCCACCATTAAAAAATAAAAATTGAGGATTAAAATGACTTAAATAATTTTTGGTGGCTGAATAGGTAAAATAAGTAAGCTTATTAACTAAAAACCGAGGATATGTTTGTCGAAGTTCATTGATTTGATTGATTGATCCTGAATCAAGAAGAGAAACCCATTGATAACGAGCCTGACCAGATTGATTGAAGGTTTGGAAAATAGTTAAAATAACTAAAATAATAAAAGGAAGAAATTTTAAAAGAAGTTTTTTTGATAATTTAGTTTGTTGTTTAAATAAAATAAAAATTAAAGCAACAAGATAAAAAGGAAGTAAAACTCGACTGCTGTTATAGGTAAAAAGACTTAATCCATAAAATATGGTACTTAAACTATATTTTTGGGAGAGGAGAAAATAAAAAGAAAGAAGAAAAAGAAACATAAATAAATTAGCTTCTAAAGCAATGCGAGAAAGAAAAATAGTGACAGGAGAAAAACAAAAAATAAGGGAAGCAAGATAAATAATTGATTTTTGGTTGGGTAATATTTTTTTAACGATGAGATAAATTAAAAAAGTAGATAATGTACCGGCCAAAATAGAAATTAAACGGACACTAAAAGTATTTAAACCAAATAGAAAAACAGGAATAACAGTGGAATAAATATAAAGAGGTAATTTAAAATCACCATAACAACGAAATATTAAGGGCATTATATTTCCCCATTCATCACGACCAGTTTTAAGAATAGAATAAGCGTTGTATCCATGAGAAACTTCATCCCAATTTAAACTAGGAGGAAATGAATTAATAAAAATTATTCTGATAATAAAGGCTAAAATAACAATAAAAATTATAGGTAATTTAGATTTCATTTTTGGGTGTGATAGATATAAATAGCTGGTTTAAGTTGAGAATAATTTGGATAATAAATAATATAGTCTGGTTTGACATCATGAAATTCTTCTGGACGACCAATAATTAGAGTATCGGAAGATTGACTATCACTGGGAATATTAATTTCTTTAAAAATAAAATTCTCTAAATTATATTCTCCTAACTGATCAAGAAAAGATAAGCCTTTATTTTGATATTCTAGCCAATTTTTTGATTCTATTTGAGTATTTTTTGGTTCTATTTGTTGGAAAAAAGTAACATAGGCTTGAGGTTCGGAAAGTTTTCGAGAATAGATGATTTTTGATGAAGGATGAGATTGAATATATTCATTGGCTTGTTGATGACCATAAAGCATACCTTCAGCTAAAATTTGATTTCCTTGAAAAAAATATCTGATTAGAAAAATACTGTTAAAACTAAAAAATAAAATTATTGAAATAAATAAAGAAACTTTTTGGATTTTTGGGGTAAATAATTCAAAAAATAAAATTAATCCAGCAGCTGAAATTATTTGAATAAATGGAGACATTAGTGAAACTCGATTGGCTGAATATTGACCTTTGGCAATAGCGGCAATTAATGGTGGGATTAAAATTAGAGTAAATAACCAGATAATATTTAAAGTTTCTTTTTTAAAACCATTTTTAATAAGATAGATTAGGCTTAAAATAAACCCAATAAAAGGAATTAATCCTAAGACCCCATAACCCGGAATCATGCCATAAGTGGTTTCTCCAGCTCCTTGAGTTAAAAGAAATTGAGGTGAAAAATATGAAAAATAACTTTGAATAAATGTTTCATATAAATAGATAACCTTATTGTAAAAAATTTTAGTTAAATTGTAAGGTAAACCATTTTTTGTAATTTCAAATTGACTATTGGAAACATAACTCCATTTGTCGGTAGGATTAAAAATAGCGATATCTCCAGTACGGTCAGTTTTGATTTGAGAAGTTAAATAAAAGGAAGCCAATAAAAAAGTTAAAAAGGTTATTAATGGAATAATAAGTTTTTGAGGTTTTTGATATGTTTTTTGAAAAATTATTAAAATAATTAATAATAATGGAGTAAAAATTTTAGCTGAATGATAAGTAAATAGACTGATTCCAAAGAAAAAGGATGATAAAAAATATAAAATTGGTTTTTCTGTTTGGGAAGCTAAAAGAAAAAGATAAAAACCAAGAGAAATAATAAAAACAACTAAATTAGCTTCAAGAGCGATTCGAGATAGAGGTAAAAGCCAGGGAGAAATAGAAATAAATAGGCTACTTAAAAGAGAAATTTTTTTGTTTTTAAATAAAATATCGGCAATTAAAAATGTAAGCAAAATAGTAAAAATTGACAATAAGGCATTAGGAAAACGAACAGCAAAAGTATTTAATCCAAAAATTTTAATTGAAGGAATGATTAACAAAGTTTGAATTGCTGGTTTGTAATCACCAAAGGAGCGAAGATTAAACCAATTAGTATTCCCCCATTCATCCTTACCGGTTTTAAGAATAGAATAAGCGCTATAACCTTGGGCTAATTCATCTGGAGAATAAGCATTGGGAAGATTACCTAATTTATAAAATCTTAGAAAAATGCCTAAAATAAGAATTAAAATTAAGAGAAATTTATATTTCATATTTTTTCAATTACTTGGCCTAAAATAGTGTGATTAGGTTGATAAACAGTCTTAATGGTTTTAAAACCATTAATGGGATTTTTTGAAAAATCCATATCTCCGGGAATATCGTGTCCTTGGAATAAAAGAAAAATATCTCCTGAAGTAGCTATTTGATTTAATTTATCTAAATGATCTGGTTGTTTAAAATCATTAATAAAAAATGTTTTTGAATTAATTTTAAAACCAGATAAATTGGAGAATATGTTTTCTTGTTCAATATCATTTAAAAATTCATTATCAAGAGAATATTTTTGATAAAAAACAAAAGGTAAAAGAGAATTGTATTTGGCATTACTAATGAAAATGTTTTTTTGAGTTAAAGGAAGACTTTGAAATAATTCTTTATAGCCATAATTCCAAACTTCAAATGAATCTTTGGGATAATGAATAAAATATTCATGAGTATATCCAAAAATTTGAATCAATAAAAAAATAAAAGAACTTAAAATTAATATTTGGCTAAAAAAATTTTTAAAATTTAAAATTTGAACCAAACCTAAGGCTGAAAAATAGGCAAGAGGAATTGTCATAAGAAAAAGTCGAGTAGCATGGGTAGCACCACCAACAGTAAGAGATGAAGCAATAGGTGAAAAAATTAGCCAAAAAAACATTAATGAATTTAGTTTATTTTGGAAATTAAATTTAAAAAGTCCTTTTAACAGAAAAGGTAAAAAAACAATAAAAATTAATCCAAACTGAGGAATACTATGACGAAGATTTAATTTATCTCCAAAAATAAATAAAAAGGGGAAAGAAAAAGAAGTTGTATAATTTTTTAATAATTCGCTAGTCCAAGCTATTGGTTTGTTATGAAAAATTGATTCAATTTGGGGTGATATAGCGGAAAATATAGTTCTTTTGGTAATAATTTGATTAATAATTTCTTGATTATGAAAAATACTAATGAGATTAAATCGATTAGCGGCAGTACCAAAAAAGACTTGATAAATGAGAGGAGAGGTTAAGATTAAAAAAATGAATAAAGAAAAAATAAAATTTTTGAAATTAAGTTGACTAATAAATTTTTTAAAATTAATTATAAAGATGGTAATAATTATTAATGGAACAAAAATATTAGCAGTATTGTAGGTATAAAAACTTAATGAAAAGAAAATAATTGATAAATAAAGAAATTTATTTTTAGAATTTTCTAAAAATTTGAAAGCAAAATATATTCCAATTAAAATTAATGAAAGTAATAAGGTAACTTCAAAAGCAGTTCGACTGTAATGAAAATGCCAAGGCATTAAGGATAAAGCTATTGAACTATAGAGCGATAGGGCCTTGGATTGGGAAATTAGAAATACTAGTTTATAAAGTAAATAAATACTTAAAACACCAAAAAATATGGGAGGGAGTCGAACTCCAAGTTCGGTAAGACCAAAAAATTTTATACTTGGAAGAGTAAGGTAGATTAAAAGTGGGGCTCTTGATTCAGAAAGTGACTGAATATAGGGAGGAAAAAAATTACCTTTATAATCATGACCGGTTTGAAGTAAAGAAAAAGCTTGATAACCAACATCAATCTCGTCACCAAAAAGGCTTAAGTTATCTATTTTATAAATACGAATTAAAAAAGAGATTAAAAGAAGTAAGACCAAAGGATAGTTAAATTTTTTAATCTTCACTTTTTAGATATTTAATTAAATAATCAAAACAGATAATTATTAGTATAAGCGATAATAAACGACAAAAGATAAAGTTGAATCCAATAAGGAGATTTTTTAGAAAAGGAATTAGAGGATAAAACCAAAGATTATATAAATTTAAAAAGTGAATTAAAGATAAAACAACTAGTGATTTTATTTTTATAAAATATTTTTGTAAAACAATTAATATAGAAATTAATGGAAATATAGGATATAAATACCTTTCATGCATATTTGTTAGGAAAATAAAACAACCGAAAGCAGATAAAAATAAAGCATAAAAAAGGTTATTGAGAGTTAATTTTTGAGTAAGAAATTTTATCCAAATTGGAATTAAAAATAATAGATATAAAATTCTTCCAATTAGTTGATATGAAATTCCCAATAATTGACCAAATTCTGATTTGGAGATATCAATACTAAAAATAAGAGACCAAAGATTAAAAGCATTGCCGTTGAGCATACTTCCCTGTCGAGACAAAATACGATTGGTGTACATATACCATAACCATTGAAATGAATTAAAACCATCAAGTTTAAAAGGTAAGGCAATAAGAAAGAGAAAAATAAAAAATAAAATAAAGGGAAAGATGAAATTTTTCCAATCTTTGATTCTTTTTAAAAGAAGTAATCCAAAAATTGGTAAATAAATAATTAAAGACATTTTGAATAAAAATCCAATTAAAAAAAGCCAAATGCCTAAAAAATACTTTTTTTTATAAATAAAATAAAGTCCTGAAAGAGCTAGAAGGTTAATAAGCGAATCAGTCTGTCCCCAAATTGTAGAATTGTAGATTAAAACAGGATTAAAAATAAAAATAGCAGTAGCAAAATTAGCTAATTTTGGTTTGACAGAAAAAACTATTTGGTAAATTAAATAGGCCAAGCCAATGTCGGCCAAAACAAAAGGAAGTTTAACTAACCAAATATGTAAATTTGATTCTAAAATAGGGATAATGAACGATGGAAAAAAGGAAAAATTATTGTTGAAAAACATAATAAAACTAAAAACCCAATTTTTGATAAGAGCCATAAGAGCGAAAAGTAACATACTTCCTAATGGTTGATTTGGCCAAGAAACTCCCCAAAAGATGTTTTCGTAAAATTTTTGTGGACCTAAATTTAAAAAGCGAATACCCCAATCAACATGATTAAGAATGTCGGGGTGCCAATGGGATATTAAAATTAAAATAAGTCGGATAATTAGACCTAAAATTAAAATTTTAATGATAGTTATCTTTTTATTTTTTGCCATTTTTGACCTGACCAAATGATAAAATTAATCAAATAATGCCTGAGTAAACCGTGAAATTTTTTACTGCTAGGAATAAGACGTTTCCATTGATCTTTGGCAGGAGCAATATTTTTACCGCTAGCTCCGTGATGATGAATAACTTGACATTGAGGATAAAAAATTATTTTTTTATGAAAATGTCTTACTTGACGACAAAGATCCATATCTTCAAAATAGAAAAAATATTTTTCATTCCATTTACCGATTTTTTCAAAAAAATTTTTATTGACGGCGATACAACCACCAGAAATATAACTAACTGGAACAGGATTATTGCCGGTTGGAATATATTTTGAATAAGATGATTGACCAAGCCAAAATTCTTTAAAAGCATTTAAGCAAGTTTGAGGAGGAAAGACAGAGGCTTGAGGAGTTAAATCTAGATTGAGAAATTTTGGACCAATTAAGCCAATATTTTTATCTGATTTTAATAAATTAACCATATTTAAAATACTATTGTCGAGTAATTCAATATCGGAATTCATAAAAACGACATAATCATTGGTGACATATTTAAAACCAATATTATTGGCTTTGGCAAAACCTAAATTAGCACCATTTTCAATTATTTTGACATTTTTAATTTTTTTTAATACTTCTACAGTATTATCTTGAGAACCATTATCAACTACGATTATTTCTTGATCAGGAATAAATTTATTAATAGTATCAACACATTTTTGAGTGATTTGAGCGGTATTCCAGGTAACGATAATGATAGAAATTTTTTTAGTCATTTTTTGTTAGAAGATGAAATTCATTTGGTAATGAAATATCTAAAGTGATAAAATCATCCATTTTTTCGTTGTTAGTTAATAAGACACTTTTGTTTGGGATAGATTCACCTAATTTCCAAATTTTAACATTGTCCTGAAAAAATATTAGATTATAAAATCTATTTTCATCCCCTTGGCTATTATATATTTTTTCTTCAATGTAAGGGGTTAAATTGTCCATTTTAGAAATTTCTGATAATTTTTTATATGATGAATAGGTATATTTACCAAAAGCTTCAGTGGTAGGATGTAATTTGGGATAATTTATAAAATAAAATTTATAAAAACTGAATATATCTATGGTTAATAATATAGAAAAAGTAATGTAGACAATATATTTATATGGCTTATTTTTTAAAAATTGAAAAATATGTTTAAAACCATAGATAATGAGAATGATAATGAAGGGAACTAAAGCAATTAATCGATGGGTATAGTTTATTGAGTGAGCTAATCCAAATAAAATTGGAGTCATTAAAAAACAAATTAAAACAAAACGAAAATTAGTTTTTTTAATAATAGAATTAATGATACCGATGACAAAAAAAAGTAGGTAAAACAAAGGAAAAGCTCCAAATTCGGAAACAGTATAAACTCTACCGATATCCGGAGTAGTAAACCAAAAAGAAAAACTTAGATTGGATAACCAATAGTAAAAAAAATTGTGAATTGAACTTATAGAAATTGATTGATGATCAAAAACAGCTCCGGGATATTTACTTTCTAAAAATGGAGTAATGAGATAAAAAGGTAATAATATAAAACTAAAAATAATAATTGATTTTAAATTATGAAAATTTAATATATTTTTTTTAATGGATATTTTTTGATTCCAATTGATGTAATAAATTGATAAAAAGGAAATAATCGACCAAACTGGACAAACTAATCTCATCCCCTTAAAACTATAGAACCCAATTCCAATAGTAATCGCATTTAAAATTAAGTTAAAATTTTTCTGATTATTTTTGTAGAGTATTAAACTTAATAACCATAAAGTTGAAATTAAAGAGGGTAAAATACTTTCATTTCCAATTCGAGTAGTGATAAAAATAATTGGAGTAGTTAGATAAATCAAAAAGGCACTAATGGCATATTTTTGGTTTTTAAAAAGTATTTTAACAATGAAATATAAAACAATAGCGCTTGATAAAGAAATAATTATATTAGCTATTTTATAAACAAATAAAGAAGTCCCAAAAATTTTAAATAAAAAGGCGGTAAAGTAGATTAAAACTGGTTGTTTCCAATCTGAGCCACCAGTAGATAAAATAAATATAGGGAAAAATCTGTTGTTTTGGTCTCTGAGATGTTGAGAAATCAAAACGGAATTATAAGCAATAGATCCTTCATCTGTCTCTAATCCGGGGGGAATATTTAAGATTTTAAAACTAAAAAAACAAAATCCTAAAATAATTAAAATTAACAAAATTAAATTATTTTTTAATATCTTCATTTTTATTGTACTTATTTACATTCATTTTACACTAAAAGTAAATAAGACTGGGAAATAATTAATATATAATAGGTTAATGAAAAAATGGATGGTGATTTTGTCAAAAAATAAGGAGTATATAATAGTAGCTTTGGTTATATTAATATCAGCTTATTTTAAGAGGTTTTGGCAGACATCTTGGTGGATTAATTTATTAATGATTTTATTATGGTTAGGAGTGGTAAGGATTAAGCCTAAATATTCATGGGTATTTTTAATTTTACTGACAATAATTAATTTGAATTTAAACAGATTATTTTATTTAAAAGTTAACCCGATATCTTTTAGTTTTGACCAAGAGCAATCTTTTTTTGATTATCCAGGAATTAGAGAGGCAATTGATAGATATGCTCAAGAAGG
This sequence comes from uncultured Gammaproteobacteria bacterium, assembly GCA_964537905.1. Taxonomy (GTDB): domain Bacteria; phylum Patescibacteriota; class Microgenomatia; order UBA12405; family UBA12405; genus WARW01. The sequence goes on along the minus strand of CAZICU010000003.1, from coordinate 20,883 downwards.
TTTGTGGTTTCCCTATCGATTAAGAACTATTTTTTATTCTTCTTATTTAATCTTTTTTTCTTATTTGACTGGGGTGGCTAAATTAATTTCACCTTTATTTTGGATAAGGATAATTGGTTTTTCTGGTTTTACTTTATTTTTATTAGGAATAATTTCTTATTTTAAAAGTGGATTTAAAAAATATTATGTTGGATTTTGGTTTTTAATTGTAATTTTGAGTTCAGCTGGTAGAGTTTTAGGAGATACGGTAACCGCAGTATATTTGACTATACCAGCCATAATAATTTTACTTATAAATGGAGTTAAAAATGATTTATTTAAAAAATATCATTTTTTTTGGTACTTATTGTTTTTATTAGATATATTATTAAAATGAAGAAAAATATATTTGGAATTATTTTAGGATTGATTGTTTTGTTTGGAGGATTTTTAAGAATGACTTCTTTGGATAAAAATCCACCACATTTGGGAAATGATGAAATTTCGATTGCTTATGATAGTTATTCAATTAGAACTACTGGAAAAGATGAATATGGTATTAGTTGGCCATTGTCTTTTAGATCACATCGAGATTATAAACCACCACTTTATGCTTATTTAAATATGCCTTTTAATTTTATTTTTGGGAATAATGAATATGGAATAAGATTTTTATCGGCTTTATCGGGAACTTTGATGATTTTAATAATAGGAATAATGGGATTTAAGTTAGGAGGAAGTAAATTAGGCTTATTAGCAGCCTTTTTGTTAGCCATAAATCCTAAAAGTATTTTTGTATCCAGAATGTCTTATGAATCGAATTTAGCGGCCTTGCTGGTTTTAGTTGGAGTTTATTTGATGTATTTATTTAAAGAAAAGAAAAAATATATTTATTTATTATTTTCAGGAATATTTTTGGGTTTTTCAATTTGGGCATATCATACTGAAAAAGGTTTAGTGCCTTTATTGATAACCGTTTTGCCTTGGTGGTGGAGAAAAGAAATTAAGTTAAGAAAATGGATTTTGTTGTGGCTAACAGTAATATTATTAATGATTCCTATTTTTTGGGATTTTGTTAATGTTCAAATGAAAGATCCTTATAATCGAGCCACATCGCAAATTTGGTATTCAGGAGTTGGAATACAAGATTATTTGAAAACTACAACTGATTTTTTACCTAAAAAAGTTATTAAAGTACTGGCTGATCCAGTTTATAGATATATTGAACATTTTAATTTTGATTTTTTATTTACTAAAGGAATGGAATTATTTCCCAAAAATGAACCGTTAAATTTTGGATGGTTTTTAATAACAACATTTCCTTTGTTGATAATTGGCTTAATTAATTTAAAAAATATTTTTGGAAAGAATTTTAGTTGGATTTTGATTTGGTGGGGATTGTGTCCAATAGTCCCCTCTTTGACTTATGGAGAATTGGCAGCGGTTAGAAATTTACCTTTTATTAGTCCAACAATATTAATTATGGCTGCGGGTGGGTTAATAATTTGGCAAAAAAGTAAAAAATGGCGAATAGTTTTATTATTGGCTATTTTGATTAATTTTATTTATTTTGGAGTAACTTATTTTGTTCACTTTCCAAAAATATCAGGCGATAATTTCCAGTATGGATATAAACAATCTTGGCTTTATATAAAACCGATAGTTGATAATTTTGATGAAATAATAATTGAACCAAGGTTTGGAATAAATGGGCAATTTATTGGATTACCAAGGTTATATTTTGGTTATTTTAAAGCTTTTGATCCGATAGAAATGTTAGAAAGGGATGATAAATCAGGAAAAATAGGAAAATATCAAATTAGAAATGTCGATTGGAATGAAGAAAAAATAAAACCAAAATCTATTTATATTGTTTCCATTTCAAACCCACCAACTAGTGGAGCGGAAAGTTTACTAAAGCTATTAACAACAATAAATAATCCCGATGGACAAAAACAATTTTTAATTTACACTTTTTAATGAAGCCAATAATTTTAAAAAATAAAAAAATAATTTGGATAGGTTTGTTGTTATTAATATTAGTTAGGTTATTATTAACTTTTACGCCAGCTCATACTGATGTCAGAATTCAAACAGAATGGGCTAAGTGGATGTACGATCAAAATTTAGTGAGAGGTTTATATAATCATAATGTCTGGGGTTGTATTTGGCCTAATCACCCACCGTTAATTAGTTGGATATATTTTCAAGCTTATAAAATACATAGTGGGTCAATGTGGTTTTTGTCGAATTTAGGGAATTTTATTGCTTTAAATAGATTAGCACCAACAAAATTTATTTGGTTATTTAATTTTACAAAATGGTTTGGAGAAGCAAGATATGATTCAACTGAGTATTTAATTGGGGTTATGGTAGTGATTAAACAAATGATGATTTTGGCTGATTTAGGAATAGCTTTTTTAATTTATAAAGTTGCAAAAAAATATAATAAAAACTGGAAAAAGTATGTTTGGGCTTATTTATTATTGCCTTTTTCTTGGTATTTATCCGCTGTTTGGGGACAATCTAATTCATTGTCATTTGTCTTTTTGATTTTATCTTTTATTCTTTTAGCGGATAAAAGAGTGGTTTGGTCACCTTTGTTTTATGCTATATCTCTTAACTTAAAACCAGATTCGATTATTTTACTACCAATTTATTTATTTATTTGGTTTAAAAATAAAAAAGGTTGGTCTAATTTATTATTAGGAGGTTTATTGGCAGTAATTTTTACTTTGTGGACTGTTTCTTGGTTTAATAAGGGTAGTATTTGGGATTTGATACTACTTTTAATAAAAAGGTTGAATACTAATGAAGGTAATTTAGTTACCTTAAATGCTTTTAATTTTTGGCAATTTTTATTTCCATTTCCGACTAAAATATTTTCTGATATGGATAAAATTTTATTTTTACCAGCTAAAATTTGGGGGATTATTTTTTGGATAGGTACTAGCTTTTTATCAATGAAATTAGTTAAAAAAAATGATTTAAAAACTATATTTTTATCGATGTTTTGTTTGGGGTTTGGTAGTTGGTTATTTATGACTGGAATGCATGAAAGATATATTTTTATTCCTCTTGTTTGTTTGTTATTTTATTCAATTTATAATAAAAATTATTTTAAATACTTTGTAGTATTATCAATAATTTTCTTTTTAACCATGTTTTATGTATTTTCGATACCTGATGAATGGCAAATAATAAAAGTTTTGTTTAATTGGAATGGACAGATAGTAACTAGATTATTATCTTTAATTAATCTATTTATTTATTTTAAAATTCTTTATTTAGAATTTTTTAAAACAAAAAAATAGAGATTAAGAGATATTTTCCCACCAAAATTGAATATCAATACCGTTTAAGTATTTTAGATTGGTATAAAACATAGCTAACCATAAACAAAATAAGATAATTCTAATTAATATTTTTGATTTTATTTTCAAAATAGTTAAAAATATAAAAAAGAAAAGTATACCGGAAACTCCTAAACGCCAAAAATTTGAATAAGGCTGAAATTCAAATATACCTAAAAGTCTGGCAATATTAGCCCCAAAAATAAGGACTGAAAAAAGAAAAACAGGAACAATATTTTCAATTATTTCAAAACCATTGGCCAAGAATCGAGAAAGAATAATAATTAACAGAGGCCAAAAAGGAAAAGTATACCAACCATATGGTTGACTGCCAAAAAGAATGTAAATTATTAAATATGAAATAAGAGCTAGACGAGGAATATTATCAGTTAATTTAATTGATTTTTTGAATAGAGAAATAAAAAAAGCTAACCAACCAACAACAATCCAAACTTCAGTGAGAAATTTGTGTTGAGTTAATCTTTGATTGCGAATAAGTTCAAGTAAAAGATTAGGACCGATGCCATAAAATCGATTAGAATTAGAAAAGAAAATATTTATAAAATTTTTTAAACCATAAACAGATCCGTAAATTAAATAAAGTAAAGAAATGGGAATACTAATGGCTAAATAAAAAAATAAATCATTAAAAAAAGCTTTAGATATTTTTTGATGTTTACTTAGTAAAGTAAAAAAAGTTAGAAGATAACAAACAATACCAGTTAATTTAAAAAGAGTGGCTAAACCAGAAAAGACAGCAGCTAAAATCAACCAATAATCTTTTTTATTTTTTAGATAAAGACTTAGAAAAATCATAACCATTAGAAGACAAGGAATAATGGCGTTTTCGGCTTGGATCATCCGACCACTTAAGACTATTAAAGGAGTGGTAGCATAAGCTAAACCAGCAAAGAGACCGGTAATAAAACTAAAGTTAATCCAACAAAAAACGATAACTAAAAGAACAGAAATACTACTGATTAAAATGATTGGTTTTCTGATGAAGGTAGCTAAAGTATCTTCGAAAACATCAGCCCCTTTTAGGTGAGCATAACCTCCGGTAATCAGGCCTAAAAGTGGTGGATGATCCATCCAAGGATAGTTAATTGCCAGTGGATCACTGGGAATAAATTGCATAAAACGATCAATATTGAGGTAGCGATCATATTGATTTTGATAGCCAGAAAGTCCGGAAATACCAATTGGCATACCAGTTTTAATTAAAGATAATCCAACCCAAGAGTAACTGTATTCATCGACAGATTGTCCAGGAATGGGAATTTCTGAATAAGTTTTTTTTCTGAGAATTATAGCCAAAATAAAAATAGCGAAGACGATAATTAATTGAAAAATTTTTTTAATCATTTTTAGGCATGCCTTTTTTTTGAAAACAATCAATAGTACTAGCTTGAGGAACTGAATTGGAATTATCGAAACTAAATTCCTGATCGTTTAAAGTACAATACCAATTGTTTTTGATAATTAAATTAAAATCAAAATTTATAATTCGAGCATATTCTTTGAGAATACCACTAGGACTTTTATCAGGAAAAGCTTTAAGAGCAAAAGTACTTCGAGCTTTAGAATTATCACTACACCAAAAATTTATTTTTATATAATCTTTACCGACTTTTGGTTCTCCTAAAATTTGATAATGACAAGGATTATCGGTAATATCTCTAAATTTTGATTGACCGGAAATTAATTGGTTGAGCGAATCTTGATTAAATTTTTTTTGAGAATAAAATTTGAGACCAAAAAAAATAATAAGAGCAATAAATAAATAAATAATGCCAAAAATAATTAAAAATCTTTTACGTGATTGATTAAAGTACATAATTATTTAACAAAATTAATTTTTTCTATAGGTTGAGTAAGTTGGCGTTTTTGAACTAAAATACCATTAAAATTTTTGGTTTCAATAATTTTACTAAAACTATCTTCATAAGCAATACCGTCATTAATTAATTGTTTGGTGATTCCTGGTTCTGGTTCAATAATGAGATAAAAATATTGGGCATCTGAAGAAATTGGTGATAAATAACTTAAAATTCCAGATTGATCTCGACCATGGAAATAGGGCGAATAACCATATTTATTTTGACCATACCATTGATAAAGATAAGACCAAAGAGTATTTATCCAGTAGGGACAAGTTAAAGTATTAATAGAGAAAGGTTGACCATGTGAATTTTGATAAGTGTAATCAATAATAGCTAATTCATTTTTAATAAGAAGCTCTTTTTGAATAGCAAAAATCACCTGACCTTTGGGATTGTATTTAAGATTAGTAACAATTAAAGATAAAGAAAAAAGAAAAATTAAAGACCAACCTAACCATTTTCTAGTTTTAACTAAATTAGTTAAATAAAGAGAAGAAAGAAAAATAAGAGGAATTTGGAGACCAACATTAATATATGGGGTGCTTTGTCCTCCAAAAGGAATAATAAATAATTGAGATAAGAGAAAAACTAAAATAAATATTATTTTAGGGGAAAAATTCGATTTTGATTTGATTTGATTAATAGCAAAAATAAAACAAAAAATAGCCCAAATTGAGGCAAAAGTACTGTTGATCGGAAAAATAACTCGATAAAAATTTTCCACTAATCGACCAATAATTAATTTGGAGTTAAGAAAGAAATCAAGAGATTGAAATTCAAAATTATTATTTTTGGTAAAAAGATTTTGAAAACCTTGGATAAAAGTAAAACCAAATTTAAAATAAGAAAGAATCATACTACTGGTTAGTAGTAGAGTGATAATTGAAAAAGTTAAAAAATGTTTAAAATTAATTTTTGTTTTAAAAATAAAAAATAAAATAAATATAGGGATAACAAGATAACCAAGAAAAAATTGTGACTGAAAACAAAGGGAATAACCTATGGCAGTTAAAACACAACCAAGAATTTTTTGGTGAGAAAATAAATAAATAGCTAATCCTAAATAAAAAATTGCTGAAAAGAAGACGGCAGGTGAAGGGTTACTAAGCCAATTACTAAATTGAATAATATCAAAAGAAATAGCGTAGATAAGTGCAGAAATAATGGCAACTGGTTTATTAAAAAGTAATTTACCCAGAAAATAGATGGGGAAAATAGCTAATAAGTTAAGAACAGAAATAAAGATAGCGACTGGTATGGGATTACCGTTGGAAAAATGATATGGTAAAGCGATTAAATAATAATAAAAAACTCCATGAAAAAAACCTTGAATTGATGTTGGAGGTCCAATTATTTTTAAATCTCCTTGATTGATTTGAGCGGCAATATAGGCATCTCTGGCTTGATCATAACTAAAAGTAAGTGAACCGTCTTTTAGATGATTAATTCTTAAAAATAAGCCAATAAAAAAGAATATGATTAAAAAAAAGATGGGATGTTTAATTATTTTTTCCATTAAAATTTACTAATTATTTCTTTGTCGGTTAAGACTGGAAAAACAATTGGAGGAGAAGATTTTTTGATTTGTCTTTTGGCGGCTCGAATAATTTTGATATAATTTGGGCCACTTAAAACACGCCCAACTAGAGCTAATTTATTTTTATTTAATAAATTTGGATCGGTAATATTGCGCCAAGTATTTAATAACCGATTTCTTTCTTTGACGTAATTTAAAAATTTTAGAGAAAATTTTGACATAGTAGATTCATGCTTGTGTTCAACAATACTTTTTGGTTCCCAAAGTAGAGTGTAGCCCGATTTCCAAGCTCGATATCCAATATCAAGATCTTCAGAATAAAATGGTTTATAAATAGAATCAAAACCACCAAGTTTTTGGAAAATACTTTTTCTAATGATTGAACTACCACCTGAAACCCAACCGGAAATGTGAGTTTTGCTAATATCTGACGTTCCGGGTTGATGTTGAAGATAACCACTTTTCCAAAAAAATTTAGCCCAATTTTCATGACCTAATTCAGCAAAACCAACACCAAAAACTTTTGGATCTGAAAAATGTTTGAGAGTGTTGGTAATATATTTTTGATGAGGCAAAATATCATTATTAAGTAAAACGACTAATTCTCCTTTGGCTTTAGAAACGGCATCATTTGAATTTTTACCAAAACCAAAATTTTTTTTATGAGAGATAATTTTAAGTTTTGGATATTTTTGTTGAATTTTTTTAGCAAAAATAAGACTTTTATCTTGAGAAGCATCATCAGCTAAAATAATTTCTTCGGCTTCTGGACTATTAATGATAATAGTTTCTAGATTCTTTTTTAGAAGAGGTAAGCCATTCCAATTGGTAACAATTACAGAAATAGTCATAGATTATTTTAATATAATTTCCATAAGTTTTTTTTCGAAATTATCTTTGGAAAATTGTTGACAATTAATTAATGATTGTTGTGACATAAGAGTTAATGTGTCTGAATTTTCAATTAGTTTTTCAGTTTTAGAAACTAATTCATCAATTGTTTTCCATAAAAACCCATTAACTCCATTATCAACAATTTCTGGAATGCCACCATGAGAAATAACTACTGGAACGACACCAGAAGCCATAGCTTCGACAATAGTTATACCAAAATGTTCGGTATTTTCTGGATGAATATTTTCATCCACATCAAAGCCAGCAGCGTGCCAATAAATCTTTGATTTTGAATAAATTTTTTTAAGAACATCAAAAGGTGGATTAATGGCAAATTCAACAGCTAAGCCAATGGCTTTTTTTTGAAGAAGTTTTAGATAAGCATTATTTTGAGGATCAGTTAGACTGCCTCCGGCTAAAATTAATCGCCAGTTTAAACTTGGATGTCTAAGAGATAATTGTTTAAAAGCATCAATAAGAATATCTTGTTTTTTAGCATTAAGAACATTGTCAAATCTACCGACAGACAAAATAATATTTTCTTTGTTTTTGTCAGATGAAAATTTTTCAACATCGACAGGAGGATAAATAACTAAAGTTTTGTTTTTAAATTGAGATGGTTGAAATTTGGCAGTAAATTGGGAATTACAAATAACATTATTTATAAATTTTGATTTCAAAAAATAATTTAATTTAGCAAAAAGGTTTTGGTGAGAAAGAAATGGAACTTGAACATGAAGATAATTTTTTTTGGAAAACAATAAAGGCAGGCTGCCATCACTAAGAAAAAAAATTAAATCGTATTTTCGATTGATAGTTAATTTTTCGGAAATTTTTTTGATTTTATGAGTTATTTTTTGATGAGTTAAAGATAGACGATTGATATCTGGCATTTGTTGATTTTCATCAGAATTATCTATATCAGTTGGAGGAATAGAAAAAATATCTGGAACAATATTAAGTCCATTTAAATTAAGTGAAAATCGGTTTTCGGCTTTAGATATTAGGGAATTATCACCAGACCAAAATAAATCGACTTGAAAATTGTTTTTTAATAATATTTCAGCCAGAGTAAGACAGTATCGTTCCCCACCACCTAAAGTGTCAAGATATGGGTCGTAAATTGCTGCCTTTTTAATCATCTCTTAATGATACCTTATATTTTGACTTTTTGTTGTAACTCCCAAAGCCGAGCATAAATTAAAAAAGTATTATAACTTTCGAAAATAACGGAAATCCAACCGACTTGACCATCTCGCCACATTTGTTGTTTGATTAATCTTTCCCAAATTTTGGTTAGTATCATTCGAACAAAACGCCACCAAACGACTGGAGGATGATTGGCTTTAAAAAGTGCCTGGGCCTCAGTATCACTCCAAACTAAAGTTTTATTGACCATAGAAGATAGATCACGATGAGTATAATGGAACAAATCTGATTTTAGATAACCAATATTACCTGAAATAATAGGCTCTTCATGAAGAACCCCTTTATAACCGTTAAAAAAATCATGTTGATAAAGTCTTTTTACAAAATCTGGATAAGATCCACCATATTTTACTCTTTGCCTAAGAAAATGATTAGCTCGAGGAATAGCGTAATGGGTAAATTTTGATGAATTTAACATGACTATCTGAGTAATTTCGTTTTTTAGATTAAGATGAATTCTTTCATCGGCATCAATATATAGTATCCATTTTTTAGTACTAGCTTTAAAACCTAAATTACGCCATTTGCTAAAATTTTTATTATATTCATCTTGAGTTTTAATAATTTTTATATTTTTAATTGTTTTTTTTGATAAATTTACGGTGTTATCTGAAGAATTAGCGGCAACTAAAATAATTTCTTCAGCCCAGGAACAGGTTTTTAAACAATCGACAATCATCTTTTCTTCATTACCAGCTAAAATGATTATTGATAAAGGGATTTTTTTTATTGCCATGAGCCTTTGCCAAATTTTCTAAGATAGAAATCAATAATCCCTGTTTTTTGCCATTTTGAGATTTTGGGATCTATTAATTGAAAAAATGATTCTTTTATAAGAGCCAACTTAGTTTTGAGACGAGCATATCGAAAACCAAATATAAGTCGATTTCTAGTAATAAAATAATTTTGGAGGTCTCCCCCACTTTTTGATGAACCGGCATTAATATGCCAAATTTTTGAGCTGGGAATGTATGCCATTTTAAAATTATTTTTTTTAGCTTTTTGACAAAAATCAGCATCTTCTAAATACATAAAAAAATTATTATCTAAAAAACCAATTTTTTCAAAAACTTGACGATTGATTAATAAACAACAACCAGTAAGAAAATCTACTTGGTCATTAATTTCATCATATTGACCGTTATCAATTTCATCAACTCCGATATGACTACCGTAAATATTGTCCCAATCCATTTGTCCACCAGCAAACCAAATAACATTACCTCTTTGTTTTTTGGTATACCGATGGTAATGATATTCATATCCTGGAGCAAAATAAATTTTTGGTCCTAAAACAGAATAATTAGAGGTATTTTTTATTAAATTGGTTAAAAAGTCAGGATCAACTAAAACATCATTGTTTAATAAGCAAATATGGTCAAAATCAGATTTTAAAATATATTTAATAGCAAGGTTGTTACCTCCGACAAAACCTAAATTTGAATTATTATCAATAATTTTTATTTTTGAATTAGAATCAAACTCTTGATGAAAAATAGAAAGAGAATCATCAGAAGAACCATTATCAACTAAAAATATTTGATAGTTAAAATTATGATGATTAATTTTTAAAACAGAATTAATTGTTTTGACTGTTAAATCTGGTTTATTCCAATTTAAAATAATTATGGCAACTTGATTCATTTTAAAAATTTTTACTAAGATAACTTATCCAATGACGAAATTTAATTATAAAAATTTTAAAAATATTAGGAGAATATTCATCTTTAAAAAATTTAGTGAACCAATGATCATATTCAAAATTGGCTTCTTGACTAGCTGAAACATAAGATTCTTTGGTAAGTTGCTTATCAATTGATCCTTGTTTTTCCCATAATTTAAAATAAATTAAACCAATAGCAAAGGCTTGGAGTAAAGAAAAAATTAAACCATGAATTCCGTCTTTGTAGCCTTCACCAAAAAAGAATCGGCTATTAAATTCTTGAGTTGGTTTAAGAATAAAATCACTAACTTTTAGTTTATAATCTTTGGCATTTAATTCATCTGCTTGAATACTACTATAACGGAGACTTCGAAGAATAAATTGATTGATATTTTGGTAGTTGTTATGTTTTATAGCTAATTTTTCAGAATCGAGTAAAGTAAGACTATTGCCTTTGGTGGCCGGTTGGCTATGTATTTCGTTTTGCCAAGTAACAGCACCTTTTTTAAAAAAACGGATTAGGTAATCAGGCCAACAATTAGCATGTCGAATCCATTTGCCAAATATAAAATTTTGTCGAGGAATTTTGACAAAATCAACATCATTTCTAGTAGAAATTTTTTTAAATTCTTTTTTAAGAGTTTTTGAAAGATATTCATCTGGATCAAGAAGCAAAATCCATTTGCCAGTAGCTTTAGAGAGAGCGTAATTTCTGGCTGGCTCAACAAATTTCATAGGTTTATAACTAAAAACCTTGGCATTATATGATTTAGCAATAGAAACGCTTTTATCAGTTGATTTCATATCAACGACAATAATTTCATCAGCAAAATCTTTGATTGATTTAAGACATTTAACAAGATGATCAGCTTCGTTACGAACGTTAATAACTACAGAAATATTTGGTTTTAATTTCATAGATTTATAATAAGTTTATCACCTTTGAACTTGATAGATTTTAACACCTGATTGGTCAAATATTGAGTTTATTTGTAAATCATCAGGAGAAAGAGGTAATTTTTGATCACCTACTAGATAGATGTAACTAATGTGGTTATCGATTAAAACTCCTCGAGTAAAATATTTATCGGTTGAATTGAAAAATTTTTCAACAAGATTTCGGCGTGATTTCCAATCAAATCCAGTAATATCTAAATTCATTTCATCTTCTAAAAAAGTGATTTGATGAGAAAAAGCAGAAATATATGAAGTTGTCTCATAAGCATAAATAGGAATAGGAGTAGAAAAATTATTTTTGAGATATTTATCGTATGGATAAGATAAAACAATTCCATCTTTTTGATTTTTTAAAAAATCCAAAGCTTTAATTTCGTTTGGAGGAATAGCCGCTGGTGGTGGATTTCCAAGACAATCTTTGATGGTAGCCAATGAACCAATATTGGATAAAACAAGAATGACTATAAAAACAAATTTTTGAAAAACTTTTTTTTCTTTAATAAAAGAAGTTAAAAATTGAGCAAAAAATATATTGGAAAAGAAAAGAAAATAATAGAAAAATTGAATAGTATTCCAGGCGGTTCCTTTTTGAACAAATACCATGGGTAATAAAAAAGAAATAATCATCAAGATCAAAATAAATTTTTCTAAATCAGTCAAAGTTTTAGTTTTGATTTTGGAGAATATTTGAAAGAAACCAAGAAATCGAAAACCCATATTACCGATCAAAAAAATAACAATTAGAAAGACCTCAATGCTGATAAAAATTGGCAATTTAATTAAAGATAAATTTTCAGATAAATTTATTCTGTAAGCGGCTAATTTGGGAAAATATAATTTATCGATAGATTCAATCATAGAATGAGTAAACCAAAGCGGTTTAAACTCTAAAAATGAAGAATTTTTAAGAACTCCTAATAAGGATAAAATTCCAATTGAAATGATTAAAGTAGTAAGCCAAACAATAAAAGTATAGTTAAAAAACTTTTTATTTTTTATAAAATTAATTAACCAAAAAATAACTAAAGTTAGGCCAATTAAAATCCCTGAGTAAACTTTTATACCTGATAATAAACCAAATATAATGCCATTAAATATGGCAATTATGTATTTTGGTTGCTGGTAATTTTTGAACCAAATAATTAAGCCAATTAAAATGATTACTAAAGATAGACTAAAAGGTGGATTGATTAACATAGAAACTGATTGCATTGACCAAAAAAGTGATTCACCGCCAATTTGACCATGTTTTATTAGAGTGTAAATCCAACCAAAAGAGCTAGTAAAAAAGGTTAAAAAAACAAAAATTACTGAGGTAATTTTATTCTTAAAATTTTTAAGACCGATTTGATAAGAAAAAAAACCAATTGCCAAACTAATAATAAGAGGAAGTATTTGAAAATAGGTAAAAACATTATTACCAATTATTTTACCTAAAAAAGCGGCAAATAAATTAAAACCCCAATGATAATTATTTAAGATAGTACCACTATAAACAGGATTTTGGGGTGGAATATTTTTTTGAAGTTGATTAATTAAACTTAGATGCCAAATACCATCGTGACCATTTGGCCCCCAAAAACCAATACCAAAAGGATAATTTAAACCACTGCGAATCATGGTCAAAGAAATAATAATGGTACTAATTATTATTAATATAAATACAAAAATATTTATTTTTTGTTTTTTAAGCATTGAAGCTGATTCCAAAACCAAATAATTTCTTGTTTAGAGACTAAAAATATAAAACTAATATAAACTAAACTGCCTGTAACAATTTTTAAAATAACATTAAGAAAATGGTTTAAATCAAATTGATTAATCCCAAACAGGACTAAAGCCATAAATAATGAACCTAGAAGGGGTTTTTTGATTGAACCAAAAATACTAAAATCAAATTTCCTCTTGGCAACTATCCAAACAATTAAGGAACTAAGACCGACAATAACGGAAGCCCAAACGGTTCCCATATAACCAAATTTCCAACTTAAAAGAGGAAAGAAAATCCAGGTCAAGACAGTCCACATAATCATAAATCGAGTAGTTAAAGTAATCTTACCGACAGCATTAAAAGCATTAGTGATGGGAGTAGTGATGGCAGCAATGGCATAATTAAAAGCATAAAAATACATAGGTAAAATAGCTGGTAACCATTTGGTATATTTGGGAACGATATAAATAAAATCTAATCCAACAAAAGAAATTCCAACTAAAGCTGGAAAAACGATTAAAGCAATAAAAAAGAGACTTTTTTCTAATGATTTTTTAAGAAGATCATGATGTTCTTGAAGACGAGAAAAAGTAGGGAAAGTAATTTTCATAATAGCATCCATAAAACTAAGAGGCATTCGAGGACCTTTTTGAGCCCAAGCTAAAATTCCAAATGAATTAGTACCAATAATATGAGCGACATATAAATTAGATAGTCGATCTTTGGCAACAGAAATGAATGAATTTAATTGATAAGGAATGCCATATTTAAAAAGTTTTTTAGCAACATCTTTGGAAAAAGAAAAACCGATTGGCCAAGAAATATATTTATAGATAATAATTAAACCTAAGGCACTACGAATAAAAGTAGCAATTGCATAAGAAAGGGTTCCAAAGCCTAAAAAAGCAAAAAAAACTGCAAAAACATAGAAAGTTAAATTTTCAATAATATCAATGGTAGATAAAAGTTTAAAATTTAATTTACGTTCTAATAAGACTGAAGGAATAGTTTTTAAAGAAGCAGCCATAAATGAAAAACAAAGAGATAAAACTATAAAAATCTCATTAAAACCAAGATTTTTGCTTTTTATAATAGGAAAAGCAATTATTAAGGCCAAAAAAACTAAAATTTGCTGAATTGTAAAAGTTGTTTGAAGTTCTTCTTTGGTAACTTCGGATCTTTGCTGAATTAAAGCAGCAGCTAAACCTATGTCTGAAAAATAACCTAAGATACCAACTGATTCGGCAACTATAGCAAAAACTCCAACTTCTTTGGTACCGAGAATATAGGTTAAAAGAAAAAAACCAATGAAAGATATGGCTTGGATACCAATGTTTCTAATTGAAAGAAAAATAACACTGCTGGTAGTTTTGTGTTTTATTTCTTGGAGATCAATTTCTTCCATAGAGGGTTAAGAAGATAGATAACAAAAAATAACCAAACAGATAAAGATATGTAGTTAGAAATTTTTCTGATTGGAGTATCAATAAATTTAATAAAAATTTGATGATCACCAGCAGATAAATTAATTACAATTCTCCCTAATTCTGGTTCAATTTGATAATCAATTTGACTACCGTTGTCAGTAATTAAAAAATTAGGGAAGGCTAACTGAGATAAAATTATTTTGGCTTCTTGGTTAAGATTAATTTTAAAATATTTCCAATTACTTCCGGAATAACCATCAGTTAGAGTAGATAAAGTATTATTGGGAATAATTTCATCAATATATTCTTTGGCTGGACCTTGGGCGGCAATTCTGGCTGTTTTGGGAAGGTAATCATATATACCAGAAGTTACTTGATTTATCCATGCTTTACCAGAAAATTTTTCTGCGTCAGTAATAGGTCCGTAATGAATCGGATGAAAATATGGCAAATTTATTAATAAAACTAAAAGACTAATTGTTATGGGAATAAATTCTTTTTTAGAAATTTTTATTTTTTCAATAAATAAAACAATTCCAGAAACTGAAAAAGAAAGTAAAAAGGCACTGTGATTTAAAAATCGCCAAGGAAATTGAATTTTTTGAATAACAGGAAATAATAACCAAATAAAAGTTGATTTATTATGAGTCATAAAGATAGTTCCTAGACCCATTAAAATAATTAAAATTATTAACCAATATCGAGAATCGATGGTTTTTATTTTTTGACGATTTTTATAAATAAAAAATAAAATTAAAACAAATAAAAATAAAGGAATAATCCAATGTAAGTAACCAACCATAAAAGACATATCATCATTAGGACCCCAAACAGAAGCTCCATCTCCCCAAAAATTACTAATAAAAAGCTGAAAAAGACTAGCAAAATGAACTGAAAAATGATAATAACCTTCAAACATAGTGCCAATTTGAACATATTTGGTTTCTAATAAAACAGGCAAGGTATAAAAAGCAGTAAAAGCGGCGGCTAATAGACCAGAGAGAAATAATTTGATAATTAAACTAATTTGGCTTTTGATAAATTCAAAAAAATTATTTTTTTTATTTAAATTAAAATATGGTTGAAATATCCAAAATAAAACCCAAAGTAAAAGAATTGGAGTAAAAGTTAAAGCCATAGGATTATGAGATAAAAGAATTCCAGCAAAAGATAAACTAAGACCAAGTAAATATTTAAATTTTTTATCTAAAATTAACCGGCGGGAAAAATAAAAAACTAAAGGGAAAAATACGGCCGCCCAAGCTTCATTCATAGCTCCACGAACATATATATTAAGAGCGTGATATGGAGCGTAAGTGTAAAAAATTGAGGAAATAAAACCACCTATTGGACCAAAAATTGAAGCGGCTAAAATAAACATAAAAACTGAAGAGAGAACTATTTGAGTAGCAGCGGTTGCCTTGACTGAATTAACAAAAGAAAAACCAAAGGTACGATAAGCTTGACCAACAATATAAGGCATGGGTGGATAAAAATTAAAAAGTGGATATCCATAACCATAACCTAAATTAGAAGTCCACCGACAAGGTATTTGGCCATCTTTTAAACAATTTTCTAACTCTAATTGACGAATCATTTGCATATCGTCATGCATATTGTAATATCCCGGTTTAAGTAGAAAAGAAAAAGCAGGAAAAGTAAAAATTAGAGAAATAAGTAACCAAAAAAATTTATTTTTAAAGATTTTAAGCATGGTTTGATTGTAACAGGTATAACTACCTTAATTGATAAAGTAATAAATAATCTCCATCTGGTTTATGATATTTATTGATTAAATCAAGATTATCTAATGACTTGCTAGAAAGCGATAAACGAGATTGGTTGATAAGTAAATAAACAGTATCACCATAATTTCTGGCATTAGTCAAAGGTTCAGGTATTTGAGTAAAACCAAGTCCACAACCAATGACGGTTAAATGAGGAACTCTTTCAGTATAGATTTGAAGTCCATCGGGTAATGTGCCAAAAGAACCTTCAGTGCCAACAATAACATTGGCTTTTTGAGATTCGCTAATTAAAAATTCAGAGGCTGATTTAATTCCCCACCCTGATGTCCAACCAGAAATATAGCCTGTTTCAGTTGAAGATAAATTTATATTAAAAGGATCGGTTGATATTTTTTTAATCCAAATTAGATTGGGAATTAAAAGAATTAAAACAAAAATTAATCGACCTAAATTAGTTTTAAAAAAAACTGAAAGTCCAATACTAATTAAAATAATCAAGGGAGGGATAATAAAAAGAATATATCGAGCAGTAAAAACTTTGGCCATAGCAGAATTAGCAATTAGAGGCAAAATAAACCAACAAATAATAGTAAAAATTTGACTATTTTTACGATAAAAAAGAAATAAAAATAAACCAATTAAAGCAAAAATTAAAATTGGCCAAGAAATATATTGACCAAAAAGAGTAAGGGTATCTGAAAGATGTGGTTTTAATGGATCTAAAGGGTGTTTAATAATTTCTGATAATGACCAAACATAATCACGATTACGAAGAGCAATCATCTGAAATTGAGGTCCAAGACGAAGAATATTGTAAATTAAAAAAGATAAAATAGACGAAATAATTGGCAAATAATAATCTTTAATTTTTTTGAAATTAAAAATAAGAAAAGTTAAAAATGAAAGAACTACAAAATAAATAGCAGGAGATTTGGTTAACCAGGCAAGTCCTAGAACTATACCTAGAATTAATGAAATATCAAGACGACGAAATTTAGCTAGTAATAAGGAAAAAAATAATGACCAAGAACCAAACATAGATAAAGTATTGTCGGGAACAGCTAAACGATCAAAAAAGAAAGAAAAAGGTAGAAAAAGATAAACAACAGTAGAAATAAAGCCATAAGAAAAATTGTCTCGGATAGATTCTTTGATAAATTTAATGGGATCACGAGCAGGAAAACTAAAATCAATAGTAATACAAGTAATAATAAAAATAGCAATTAAAGTTAAGAAGCCAGAACAAATAGAAATCAATCTTCCAGAAATTAACGGATCAGAAACAAAGTGAAAAATAACTGCAGTAAACCACATAAAAAGCGGTTGTTTACCATCAGTCTGAGGAATAAAACGAAGAGTTTCTTCATTTTTTATAATTTGAGACCAACGAAGATAGATAGCTTCATCACCAAAAACAGGGATAGCACTGATATTTTGAAGACGGGTTAAAAAATATAGTCCAATGATGATTAATGAGAGAAAAATTTTTATTCCCCAATTATTTTTTTTGGTCATATAATCCCCGAATATTATTGTATATAACCCTAATAATTTCTTGGAGCATTTGCTTTGACTCTTTTTTGAAACGTTGAGAATCATCACCTTTGGTGGTGCTAGAATCTTCATCTTTCCAATTAACTAAAACTTCTTTAATTTTGTATCCCCATTTTTGGGCCATAAAGAGCATTTCAACATCAAAAGCGGAAACTCGCCAACCTTTCGAATTACTTTTGTCTTTAAAAAATTGAAGATTAGGGAATATTTTTTTAGCTAAGTCGGTTTTGAGAGCTTTAAAACCACATTGGGTATCGGTAATGTGGTGGAGTAAAAAAAGACGACGACCAAAAAGAAATCCTCTAGCCATGATTTTTCGGACTAAAGAGGCTCCTTGACGATCAATACCTCGGGAACCAATAACAACATCGTAGCCTTGGTCAAAATATGGTAAAAGTTTGAGTGACTCAGAAAGCGGAGTAGATTGATCCATATCAGTAAATAAAACAACAGGATATTGGGCTTTTTGAATACCTCCCCAAACAGCAGATGGTTTACCGCCGTGAGGTAAATCGAGGATTTTGAAACCTTTATGTTTTGTAACAAAATCTTTGACTAACTGAAGACTATTATCAGTAGATTCATCATTACAAATGATAACTTCCCAACTGAATTGTTGAGTCTTTAAAAAATCGTAGACTTGATTGAGGACACCTCTTTTGAGATTGTTTTCTTCGTTGTAACAAGGAATAACAATAGATAATTTATTCATAATTTTATTATACAGTTATTGTCTTAATTATTTGGTTAGTTTAAATATTTTTGTATTATCGGAGCTAAAGAAAGTTTCAGAAATTTTATAAGCGGAATTTTCTTTAAAAGTATTTATCTCCCAAATATCAGAATTGATATTGTCGGGCCATTTTGAGGGATCATCAATAATAACAAATAAAGTTTTGGCCGATGAGTATTGATCCATAGGTAGAAGTTGATTTTGATTAACGAAATATCTAGGAGCTTGAGCACGAAAATCATTGTAAGAGGCCAACATAGATAAATTGTATTGACCATCATTGGAATTTAAATGATTGTTGATGGCAGTACCTAAGTTTTGGGCATGTTGAAGCTGATAATTGGGTTTTTGAGTGAATGGATTATTGATAAAGGATAAATAAGTAATAAAAAGTAAAAGTGGTATACCAATAATTTTAAATTTATTAATTAAAACTCCAGTAATGATAAAAATAGAAGGAAATAAAAAGCCGAAATAGTGAGCATAAAGGTGTTGTTTGTAAAGGGCTAAAGAAATCAAACCAAAAAAATACCAACCTAAAACGATAAGATAAGGTTTGTCTGATGATTTTTTCTTTAAAAAATAGGCAATTATTAAAATAATAAGAACTGAACTAATAATAATTCCTGGAGTAATTTGTCGGCTAGAAATAAGATCGGTATTAATTTGATTAAAAATTGACGGTAGTTCAGGAATAGCTTTGTATGGTTTGATATTAACCGTGGTTTCACGATAGGTAAAAAAATGAATTAAAGCATTAATATTTTGACCATTATGTTTGAGATCAAAAAGAATTTGAGGAGTAAGAGAAATAATGAAAATTAATAAGGCAAAAAAAGAGTTAAAAAGAAAAGGTTTAAGATAT
Source organism: uncultured Gammaproteobacteria bacterium (assembly GCA_964537905.1). GTDB lineage: Bacteria > Patescibacteriota > Microgenomatia > UBA12405 > UBA12405 > WARW01. The sequence goes on along the minus strand of CAZICU010000003.1, from coordinate 1,370 downwards.
TTTGATTTTGATTTAATAAACTTAATAAGTAGGAAAAGCCAACAAATACCAGGTAAAGGTAAGATAGCTAAACCTAAATAGTGACTATTGATAACCATAATAAAAGCCAGAGAGGCATAAATAAAAAGTTTGTAGTGATTTTTAAGAATAGCTTCAAAAAAGAAATAAATAAATAAAAGAGCAAAAAAAGGCATAATATTGGGATTCCAAATAAAATTGGAATACTTAATGACAACTGGGGAAATAGAAAAAAGAAAAGCAGAGATTAGACCAGCAGATCGATTGAACCATTTTTGACTAATAAAATATATCAGAATAATAGTAGCGATGTTGATTAAAGCGATAAAAATTGCCGGACCAATTGGATTAAAATTGAAAATTAGTAAAGCTGGAGCAATTAAATAATAAAACCAGGGACCAAGGTACATATTACCAATACTGGTTTGAGGACCAATAAAAAAGAGATTACCATTTTTAAGAAAATCACGAATTATATAAACATCACGACCTTGATCACCCAAAAATTCCATATAATCCCCTATTTGATAAAGTCGAAAAAAAGAACCCAGAATAACGATAAAAATAAGTAACCAGTTTGAAAGAAAGATTTTTTTAATTTTAAGCACGTTTAAAATTAATTTTAAACCAAAGACGGAAGAGATCAGAAAAACTTTTTAAAATTACTTTTAAACTTCGACCAGTGGCTTTACCTTCAATCCGAGGATAATGATGGACACCAACTTCGGCTATTTTAAAACCTGATTTTTTGGATTTAATTAAAAGTTCACTACTAATAAAAGCACCTCTTTCAGCTTCCAGCCTAGGAATAGTATCGACAACTTTTTTATTAATTAATTTAAAGGCACAATCAATATCGGTAACCTTAAGACCAAAAAGAATAAAAACAATAAGCTCCCAAATTTTTGAAGTTAAAATAGCTGCTTTTGATACTTGACGAGACAAATAATAACCAATAACTAAGTCGGCTTGGGTTTCTTGCTGTTTTTTGATTAATTTAGAGATTTCAGAAAAATCAAACTGACCATCAGAATCAGTAAAAGTTATCCATTGATAAGAAGCATTATAAAGACCACTTTTAAGAGCCGCTCCATAACCTCGATTTGGGTTGTGGGTGATAATTTTAATTTGTTTGGGATATTCTGATTGAATTTCCTCTAAAATTTTACCAGTATTATCTTTTGAACCATCGTTAATTAGAATAATTTCCCATTTGTCAGTAATTTCTTTTAAGATTGGAATAGTCTTTTGAATAGTATTTTTAATATTTTTTTCTTCGTTATAGCAAGGGAAAAAGACAGATAATTCATTGATGATTTTTTTATTCATACTAATTAAGAGTATAACAAAAA
>CAZICU010000002.1:0-63694 GCA_964537905.1 uncultured Gammaproteobacteria bacterium | reverse complement strand
ACAGATAATTCATTGATGATTTTTTTATTCATACTAATTAAGAGTATAACAAAAACTAAATTGTTTAGTGAATATTTAGATTTAGTTGACAAATAGGTTTTTTGCTTATATAATGTCCTATAACTAATTATTAATATAGTTAATTAGCAGGTGGAACAAATGAAAAATAAATTATTATTAAGTCTATTTTTGGGAGCTTTAGTCGTAGGTTCTTTATTAAAACCGACGATTATTAAGGCTGATTCATATTCTAGTGATGATAATCGAAAAACATTATCAATAGATAAAAAAATTAGAGCTCTTGATTGGTCTTATTTTATTGATAATATTTCAACTGATAGAAAAGTTTTTAAAAATGGTGATTTAATTGAATTTAAGGTTAAAGTAACTAATACCGGAACTACTAATATGAAAAATATTAAAGTAACCGATAATTTACCTCCTTTTTTACAATTAGTCTTTTCTCCAGGAAATTATAATAGTACTGACAATAAAGTTGAATGGACTATTGATGAACTTAACGCAGGACATTCTCAAGAATTTTTGATTAGAGCTAAAATTGATAAAGCAGCTGAAGTAAATACTTTAACTAAAGAAACTAACGTCGCTTTAGCTAGTGTTGACGAAATTAATGAAAGAGATAGTGCTACTTACTACATTGGAAACACTGTGACTGTTGAAGCTCCAGTAGTATTACCAGAAACTGGTGCTTTTGTTTTAGTAATAGAAACTATGGGAATAATTGGACTTGGTATTTCTGGATTAATCTTGAGAAAAAAGATAAGAGGATTCTAATTAGCCAATAGCGAATAGCTAGTAGCTAGTAGTAAAACAAAATACAACAAATCCCCTACCGAAAGGTGGGGGATTTTTGATTATTTCATATGTAAATAAAGAGTCATTTTACCATCACTATGGAAAAGCTTGACGTGATTACCATATCCATGGTTATAAGGATCATTGTCGTTTCTAAAAAAATATGCAACTCCGTCATTTACTGCTACGATAGCTGTATTATTAGATACCATATCAATACCGTGATGAAAGTTGTCTCCATAAGCTGATCGAGCAAATGCTGTATTACCTCTTTGTTGAGTAATAGTAATAGTTCCATTCATTGGCCAACGATTAGTTTCAATATAAGAAATAGGATCAATATCATTACGATAATTCCATAATGCAAGTTCTGATTCTTTGAGATTATAAAGACTAAAATGAAGATGATCACCTGTAGAATATCCGGTACTACCCATTATTCCTAAAATTTCTCCTCGTTTTACTTCTCTTTTTCCAGTAAACTTAGCATTAACTAATGCTGTTAATTCTCTTTGAGCAGCCTCTTTAAGTTTGATATAATTTGCTTCGTCATTCTTTGTTACTTGGAGAAGATAATTTTTTTCATTTTTTTGATTATTAAGACTAATTTTTTGGGAGGCTAAGGTTTTTTGTAAAGTTTCCAGTTCAATTTGTTTTTTTTCTTTGGTAGTTTTTTGTTGGTCATAATTATAACGAATAGTTTCTCGATCAATTAAATTTTGTTTACTATTGGTTTGAATCGATGAAAAATATTGATGTTGTTCTAAAAAAGTATTGATATTATCGGAAAAAATATAGGCAAACGAAGGGTATTTTTTTTGTAGTTTATAACTTTGGATTATTTGTCGAATATAAACAGCTGATAATTGATTGATTTCTTTTTCTAACTTACTAATTTCTAGACCGAGGTTAGCAATTTCCTTTTCTAAAAAATTAATAGAATTTTCTGTTTGGGTAATTTTGAGAAGAGTGAGTTGATATTGAGAATCAAGATATTTAACTTGATTATTTAAAGTATTTTTGGCGGTGCCAAGCTCATTTAATTTTTGGGAGTATTGATTGATTTTATCTTGTAATTCTTCAGGAGATTCACTTAAAATAGGTTTGGGATTTAAAAAAAATACAAAAGTCGTTAAAAATAATAAATAAAAAAAAATTTTTTGAAACATTTTTTAAAATTTAATATACCTTTTGACACCAATAAAACTAGCAAAAAGACCTATGATACAACCAATAAATACTTCAGATAAAATAAATATTGCGTAGAGAGTAAAATTATCAGAAATAAAATTTATTGGAGTAAAAAAAGAATTTATAGCTTGACGCTTGAGAATAAAAAATAAAGAAACAAAAACTGATCCAATAAAACTTCCAATAAAACCATAAAAAAGACCTTCAAGTAAAAATGGTTTTTTGACATACCAATTGGAAGCACCCAAAAGACGACTAATTTTTATTTCATCTTTTCTATTGGTAGTTTTCATGCCAATAATAGAAGAAACTGAAAGAAAAGTAATTAAAATAACAATTAAAGTAATAATTATCCCCCCTTTTCGGATGGTATTGGTCCAATCAAGTAAAGTATTAATAATATCTTTTTGATAAATAATTTCATCAACTATATCGTTTTTAGTGGCATAATTTTGATAAATTTCTTCTAAAATTTTGGGGTCGGAAACAGTAACTTCAAAAGAAGCCGGTAAAATACTTGCAGTAACCATTTCGGTTAGCATAGGATTATCTTGGTTTTGTTGTTTATATATTTCAAAAGCTTTATCTTTGGAAATATATCTAACTTCTTTGACACCTTGATAATTAGAAAGATCTTTTTTTAAATTTTCCAAAATTGAATTATCAATATTATCTTTGATATAAATAGTAATTTCTGGTTTGGTTTCAAAATATTTCAGTGTTTCAGCAATACCATTACTAATGATAATAAAAAGAGAAATTAAAATAAAACTAAAGGTCATCAGAATTAAAGCAATCAAGCTTTGAAATGGTGATCGACGAATATGATGCCAAGTAATTTTGGTGGAATTCATGTTTTTTTTGAATTATGAATGGTTTTAACTGGTTTATTTTTTTTCTGATTAGAAGAATCAAAAATAATAACACCATTTTTAATTTCAATTTTTCTTTTATTAAGAGAATCAACAATTTCTTGATTGTGAGTAGTCATAATAATAGTAGTACCTTTTTTTTCGTTAATATCTTTTAAGATTTTGACTAAATTCCAAGAATTTTCCATATCTAAATTTCCTGTTGGTTCATCAGCTAAAATTACTTCTGGTTCAATAGCTAAAGCTCGAGCAAGGGCGGCACGTTGAAGTTCTCCACCAGACAATTGAGAAGGGAAAAGATAACGACGACTGTTTAAATTTACTTGTTTGATTACTTCATCAATTTTGGTAAATATCTTATCTTTTGGATAAGAAATAATATCTAAACTTAAGGCAATATTTTCCTCGACAGATTTATCCATTATAAGTTGATAATCTTGGAAAATAACTCCTATTTTTTGACGAACTTTATCAATTTCTTTTTTTTGGCCAAAATTAAGATCAATATCATTGATAGTTAAAACCCCATTGCTTGGTTTGATTTGATTTAAAATAAGTTTTAATAAAGTTGATTTACCTGATCCTGATGGTCCAATAACAAAAACAAATTCACCTTGATCAACACTAAAACTAATATCTTTTAGAGCGCTAATAAGACCATAATTTTTATCGACTTTATCAAAAACTATTTTCATTATTATTCAATAATTTTTATACTACCAACATCCAATAACCAACCAACTTTGTTTGACTTATTAGTTTCTCCTTTGACTTCAACTTTTTTATCAATAAAGAGATCAAGATCAATTACCGATGAAGTTAAAGCGGCGTTTTGAGTTTTCCCTCCTTCACGTTCGAGAGTATGTGTCCCCTCGCCATTGATTCCACCAGATTTGATGATTCCAGCGGCACCATCAGCAAAAGTTTTGTTAGTATTACCATATAAAATTCCCGGTTTGATTTCTTCTCCTTCGATTATTTTAGTGGCTTTGGTTTCAATTGAATTGGTTTGATTAGAAATCTCATTTTGAGTTCGACTAGGAAAAATACGAGAAGCACCAAAACCAATAATAACAGCCACAATAATAATTATTGGATATATATATATTGGAGTTTTATTAGGAAGTTGTAAAGATTTTTGAGGTAAATTAATTGAATTATTAGATAAATTTGGAATATCCATATATAGTTAATTAGTAAATTAGTAATTAGTTGAATAACTAAAACTAATAAATAAACTAATAATAGTTCAGTATAACAAAAATCAGTTTATAAAGTTAGAAAGTTATCAAGTAAAAAATTTATCAATAGATTTAGATAGAATCAGAAAAAAATTGTTGAAAAGATTTATAGTCTTTATCGGCTGGAATAAAAACCCATTGTTTATTAATAAAACTATTTGGGTGATAAATTAATCCATCTTTGGCGGTATTTCCAATAGTAATTTCTTTTTTATCTAAAGAAAAATTAGGTAATTGAGGAATTAAACTAATAGCAATTTGAGCTATTTGAACATCAGAAATATCTCTGGAAAGTTCTTGATCCCAAAATTTATATAATTCACAAGCTTGATTAAAAGAAGTGATAAGTTTACCATCTTTAAATTTTTTAATTAATGCATCAATGACTAATTGTTGACGTTGAATTCTGGCTAAATCAGTTCCGCCTTGAGATAAAGTATCACCACCCTTACGAGAACGAACAAACTCGGTAATATTAGATTCATCTAAATGAATATCGCCGGATTTAAATTCGACCGTTTGATAAATAGGAACACCAGATTTGGGATCTTTTATGTAATCAGGGTTAGGATATTGTTTATCAATAAAGCCGTTTTCTAAATAAACATCAATACCTCCAGATAATTTAACAAATTTAATAAGATTATTAGTATTTAAAACAATTACATGATCAATATTTTGACCAATAAGTTTTGAAAAATTAGTCTTAATATAAGAATATTTATCTGATTGTGCCAAAGATTGAGGATAAATTTGGTTAATCTTACTATTAAGATCATAAAACCAAAGATCGCGAGGAATTGAAATAAGAGTAGTTTTAGCGGTTTTTAAATTTAATGAAATAAAAATAATAGTATCGGTGGTTTCAGTTGTTTCAAGAGAATCATGTCGTTCATCAAGACCTAAAAGAATAAAATTAATTTTATCTTTTTGGTGGTATGAATTTTCTTGGACAACTTGTTGAATAGAATTTTTTAAATATTCAGTTGGTTTATTAACTTTTTTAGCCAAAAAATTAAGTCCAATATTGAAAAATAAAAAAGAAAGCCCAAATAAAGATATGATAAAAACAAAAATTATTTTAATTGATTTTGGCATGTTATAGTTTTAGTTCAGATTGAATAAATAAATCGAGATTACCATCAAGAATATCAGTTGTATCAGAAGTTTCATAGCGAGTACGAAGATCTTTGACCATTTTATAAGGGTGAAGAACATAAGAACGAATTTGATGTCCCCAACCAGCAATAACATTTTCTCCTTTTAAATCTTTTTTTTCTTGATTTTGCTTTTCTTGTTCGATAGCCCAAATTTTTGAAGTTAACATTTGCATGGCCAATTGACGATTTTGTTCTTGACCGCGTTGACTTTGACAAGAAACACTAATTCCAGTTGGTTTGTGAACTAATCTAACTGCAGTGGAAACTTTATTAACATTTTGACCACCATTTCCCCCAGATCGAAAAGCAGAAAATTCAATATCTTCTGAAGGAATTTTAAATTCGGCAGTTGAATTAAAATCAAAAATAGGAGTTACTTCAACTTTAGCAAATGAAGTTTGGCGAAGATTATCAGCATTAAACGGAGATAATCTAACCAATCGGTGAGCTCCTGATTCTCTTTTGAGATAACCATAGGCGTATGGATGATTAATTTTTAGATAAACAGATTTAATACCAGCTTCTTCTCCGGGAGTTAGATCAATAACTTCAAAATTCCAGCCTTTACGTTCTAAAAATCTGAGATACATTCTTTGAAGCATAGAAGCCCAATCCATGGCTTCGGTACCACCTTGACCTGAATGAATAGAAAGAATGGCTGTTTTTGAATCATATTTACCTGAAAGATAGGTTTGAATTTCTAATTCAGAAACGGCTGATTCTAAATTAGTTAATGAATTTTGAATTTCAATTTGAAGAGATGGATCTGGATTTTGAGAATCAAGGTCGATAAATTCACTTAGGATTTGAATATCTGATTCTATTTTTTGAATTTGCTGAATAGTTTTCTGAAGAAAGGAAATTGACTGAAGCAGTTCTTGAGCAGATGATGGATTATCCCATAAATTGGGTTTTTGGGATTCTTTTTCAAGATCAGAAAGTTGTTGAATTTTAGCTTGATAAGCTAATTTTACTTTGATGGCTTCGAATTTTGATTTTAATTCTAAAAAATCAGACATAATTAATTTTCTTCAATATTTCTTATCATATCATCAGAAATATTTTTGATAATTGCTTTTTTTAATTCTTTAATCTGCTTTTGAGGAAAACCATTTAATTTTGATTTAATAAATTCTGAAGAATTAGAAAAAATATTTCCAAGTTGAGTTTGATTAAAATTTTCTAACTGATAACGACTATCTTGAGGTAGTTTTGAATATATAACACCTAAAACATTTGAAGAAGCAACAGTTTCACCAATAAAAACTGTAGGATCATTATTAGATAATGAATCTTTTTGACTAAACCAATTAATTAATAAATAAACTAAAATTAGAAAAATAACAAGACGAAAAATACTTTTGAAAGTAATCCTTTGCGACTTAGATTTTTTTGACATTAAATTAATTGGCTAATTTTGAAGATAAAAATTCAATTAGAGGAGTATCTCCTTGAATACATTTCTTATTAATAAAATCAAAACCAGTGGGAATACCAACGCCACCATTAGAAATTATTTCAGGACAATATTCTTTGGCAATGTTAGATAAATCTGTTTGATTTTCTTTGTTGTAATAAACTTCTTTAAAATTTATTTTTATTTTTTCAGTAGCTTGATTATCTTTTATCCAATTTTCGACATTTTCACAATGAGGACAGCCATTACCCCAGAAAAAAACAAGATCGGGATTGTCATAAACCGGATAATCTTGGTATTTATCCATATTAGAATTATTAATGGGATTACTATCAATATTTGATTGATCTTTGGGTGGTTGAGACATATACCAAAAAAGACCAAGAAACAAACCAATGCCAATAAAAATATAAATTATTTTTTTAAACATTATTTAGTTTTAGAAGTAATACTAATAATTTTATCGCCCTGATTGATTTTATCTAAAATTTCGAGACCAGAAATTACTTCACCAAAATTAACATAATCTGAAGTTAAATGTTGACAACCTTCGGTGGTGAAACAAATGAAAAATTGACTATCGTTGCTGACTAATTTAGTTTCAGCAGTTCGGGCGAGACCTAAACTACCACGAACAAAAGGAATATTATTTAATTCAGAATCTTGTTTACCACCACCCATACCAGTACCAGTAGGGTCGCCACCTTGAGCCATAAAACCAGGAATAACTCGATGAAAAGTTAATCCATCATAATAACCAGAATCGGTTTTTTTGATAAAGTTGGCCGCAGTTTTGGGGGTTTTATCTTGATAAAGTTTAATTAAAATTTCTCCATCTTTTGTTTTTAGAGAAACAACAGGATTTTGATTGGTCATAGTTTTTGAGGGTGAAATAGGAGTACTAACTGATGAAGTAGGAACAGTATTTAGATCTAAATTTTGTTCTTGATTGGATTTAGTAGTACATCCAGAAATAAATAAGGCAGAAACGATAACTAAACTGAGATATTTAAATTTTCGATTCATACTTTAGATTGTAACAAAATTAAAATTTTTTTATCACCTTGGTCGATATCTTCTTTCCTTTGAGAATTAGGAAAATCATGAATACTATTTAAGAGAAGAGAATAGGAATATTTAAAATATGATCCAAATTGAGTACCAACATCATGAACAGTAAATTTTTGTTTGGTATCATCATAACCAAGAATGACAACATTATGATAATAAGGTCCACCTTCTTTGAAATGTTTATTTTCTTGATAAAGAGTTTTACCATTAGCTGGGATAATTATAGGAATACCTTGGGAAAGATATTCTTTGATATCTTCAAGGCTAGGATTATCAAGAATTTCTGTTGAATAACCTAAATATTGTTGAGCTACAAGAGACATTTGTTTTATATTTATATCGTGAGTGAAAGATTGTTGGGTTTCAAAATCAAACATTTTTAATAAATCATTTTTAATAGTTTGAGAATCAGGAGAAGTGATATTTTTATAATAATAATCAACAGTTAAAAGAGCAGCTTCTTCGCAAGCGTCTTGCCAGGGTTGATCCCAATTTTTTTCGGGTGATTGAGGGATAAAATTAGTTTTAATTAAATATTTATCAGGAAGGCCAGAAGAAAGAATTTTAGTCGGTTGAGGATTGATAGTTTCTTTAACTTCTTGAATTTTTTCAACCGTTTGAGTGATTTTTGTTTCAATTTTGTTGATGGAATATTTTTTTAAAATTAAAAGGCTAGAAGTGATAAAAACAATAAAAATAATTGGAATAAAAAATATTTTATTTTTTAACATAGATAATTATACAAAATTGTCTATATATTGGAATAATTTGTTATCATTTAATGATTGAAATAATCTCATCTTGTAGTAGAATATGCGAATGCCTAATTTGACTGATATTCGAAATGTTGCTGTTATTGCCCATGTTGATCATGGCAAGACGACTTTGGTGGATGCTTTATTGAAACAGACTCATACTTTTAGAGACAACCAAGATGAAATGTCAATGGAAAGAATTATGGATAGTAATGATTTGGAAAGAGAAAAAGGAATCACAATTCTATCAAAAAATACTTCAGTTTTTTATGGAAATACTAAAATTAATATAGTTGACACACCAGGACATGCTGACTTTGGTGGAGAAGTAGAACGAGTATTAAATATGGTTGATGGAGTGTTGTTGATTGTAGATGCAGCTGAAGGACCATTATCACAAACAAAATTTGTTTTGAAAAGAGCATTGGAAAATAAATTAAAGGTTATTTTGATTATTAATAAAATCGACCGAAAAGATCAACAGATTAAAAAAGTTTTAGCTGATACTGAAAATTTATTTTTATCTTTGGTGGATGATCCAGAATTACTCGATTTTCCAACTATATATTGTATTGGTAGAGATGGCAAAGCATTTAAACAAATGCCTGAAAATATAGAGGAAAAAGCTGATATTAGCCCTATTTTTGAACAAATTTTAGAAACTATACCTAATGCTGTTAAGGATATTGATTCTCCTTTTCAAATGTTAGTATCTAATTTTGAAAAAAATGAGTATTTAGGTAAATTAGCGGTGGGAAGAATAAACAAAGGGAAAATTAGTAAAGGAATGTCAGTTTCTTTGGTTAGTTCAGATCAAAAAACTAAAGGTAATTTTAGGGTAGAAAGAATGTATGTTAATGAAGGAATTAATAAAGTAGAAGTAAGTGAAGCTGGGTCAGGAGAAATAGTATATTTAGCCGGAATTTCAGCAATAGAAATTGGTCAAACATTAACTGATATTAATTGTCAGGTAGCTTTACCTTCGATCGAAATAACCCCTCCAACTCTTAAAGCGAGTTTTGGACCGAACACTGGTATATTTGCCAAAGACGAGGCAAAGTTTTTAACTAGTCGTGAGCTTAAAGCCAGATTAAGCGAAGAAGTAGAGACTAATTTAGGGTTAAAAATTGAAGATGACCCAAATGATGCGATTAGAGTATTAGTTTCTGGTAGAGGTGAATTACATTTAGCCATTTTAATCGAAAAATTGCGCCGTGAAGGTTATGCTATGGAAGTAGGTAAACCAGAAGTAATTTTAAAAACAATTGATGGTAAAGTATATGAACCTTTTAATGAAATGATTATTATTACTCCAGAAGAATATGTAGGAACTATTACAGCGGAACTAGGAAAACGAAAAGGAGAAATGTTGGATATGACAACTGACGACAAAACAGGAACTAGAATGACTTATAAAATTAGCGAAAGAAATGGTTTGGGATTACGTAATGCTTTGATTTCAGCCACAAAGGGAACAGTTTCGATTAATACCTTATTTTTGGGTTATGAACTAAAGCAAGAAGAAAATAAAAAAGAAAGAAATGGGGTGATGATTGCTTTTGAAACTGGAAAAGCTTTATCTTTCGGACTTGATTTGGCTCAACACCGAGGAACTAATTTTATTGATCCAAATGAACAAGTGTACGAGGGTCAAATAGTTGGCTTGAGACCTGTAGAGGGAGATTTAGAAATAAATATTTGTAAAGGAAAACACTTAACTAATACCCGCTCGGCTGGTAATGATGATAATATCGTTTTGGCTCCAGCAGTCAAATATTCAATCGAAGAATCTTTGGATTTTATTAATTCAGATGAATTGATTGATGTAACGCCTCAAAAGATTAGACTAAGAAAGAAAATTTTATCTAAAGTTGACCGAGTAAGAGCTAAAAGATCGAATAATTAAAAAATATTACAAAGTCAAAGGATATGATAATCTCAATGAGATTGCTTCGTCACTATGGTAACTGTTCCTCGCAATGACGATGTTTATTGAATTAGTGAAATGTTAGGGATAAATTTTAATGAGATTGCTTCTCCGCCAGCTGGCGGATCGCAATGACGTAAGGATTCGTTTGCAATGACGTATTTGTCATATTGTTAGGTATTTTTGACTGACGTGTTTGATTTATCTGGTGAAAATTTAGAAGTTTTAATTGTTAAGGCTATTTTTACAAAGTCTTCATTGGTTATTTTGAGATGAGGAATACTGCCAAGAACTGGTTGAATAGAATCGGTTAATGAGCGAGGAATGATATGAATATGGGCGTGGGGAACTTCATTGCCCATGGTAAGAAAACTAATATATTCTGGATTTAAAGGCGAATTTTTAATATTTAGAGCTATTTTTTGAGCGACTAGCCAATATTCACCAAAATTAGGAACATCATAAACCCAACGATAGTGAATTTTGGGGATTAAAAGAGTGTGACCAAGAGAAGTTGGATTAATATCAAGAAAAGCTAAAAAATTATCGTCTTCATAAACTTTATGACAGGGAATTTCGCCTTTAATAATTTTGCAAAAAATACAGTCCATGAATTAGTATAAAGTAAAAAGTTAGAAAGTAGAAAGTTATAAAGTAGAAAGTAGAAAGTAAAAAGTTATAAAGTAAAAAGTAGAAAGTATAAAGTAGAAAGTAGAAAGTATAAAGTAGAAAGTTTATTGATCAATTTTGGGATAAAGTTTTTTGATAACCGAGAGAACTAAATCTTGGGCTTTGTTGAGAGTCATATTAAGAGTGGCACCAGCAGCAGCTTTGTGTCCCCCACCACCTTTTGTAGCTAAAGCAATTTTAGACATATCATATATGTCACTATCTCGGGTTCTAAAACTAACTTTAACAATTTCTGGTTGAAGCTCAACTAAGGTAAAAGCAATATTCCATCCAGTAACTGCTTTTATAGTGTTAGCTATTTCAGAATAACCACCAATAGAGTTGATGTTTAAATTATTTTGAGTAATATCTTGATAAGAAACTTTAGCAAAAGCAACGTGGTTATTAAATTGTGTTTCAACTGATCCAAGAAGAAGAGAAATAAATTTTAATCTGTCTGGACTATCATTATTTTCTATATCAAAGATTAATTTTGGAAATTTAGGATAAATTTTGGCTAATTGAGAAGCAATATTAAAAGTTTTATAGGTAGGATTAAAATATCTAAAACCACCAGTATCAGTATAAATACCGACATAAATACAAGCAGCAATTTTGGGAGTTATTTTTATTTTTCGATAATTTAAAAGTTCGTAAACTATTTGAGAAGTAGACGAATATGAAGGCAAAACCATATTTATTTTGCCAAACTTTTCATTACTTTGATGATGATCGATAACAATGGTTTGAAGTTTTTTAGGAAATTTTAATTCAAAAATTTTACTAACTTGTTTTATTGAGGATGAATCAAGAATTAAAAATAAATTAAATTGAGATAAATCGATTTGACTAATATTTTTTGAAAGAATTTTTTCTGAACCTGGTAAATGAGTTAGATTTTTGGGTAATTCAGAATCACCTTGAATTAAAACAACATCTTTTCCAAGACTACTTATAACATGATAAAAAGCTAAAGCTGAACCAAGGCAATCTCCGTCTGGACTTGGATGTAAATGAAGAAGAATTTTTTTAGATCGATCAATTTCCTTCCAAATACGTCGAGCACAAAATTTAAAACTAATCATGTTTGTATTTTATCAGTTAAATGTTAGAATGAGTTATATGAATACACTTGTAACCACAAAGGATCTTTTTAAAAAAGCTTTAAATGAAAAATATGCTATTGGAGCTTTTAATATTAATAATATGGAGTTACTTCAAGGGATTGTAGCCGCCGGGGAAGAACTGAAATCTCCTTTAATTTTACAGGTGTCAGCTGGAGCAAGAAAATATGCAAACAGTAAATATTTAATTAAATTAGCAGAAGCGGCTTTGGAAACATCAAATATTCCGATTGCATTACATTTGGACCATGGTGAAGATTTTGAAATTTGTAAAGCTTGTATTGATGATGGTTTTTCTTCGGTGATGATTGATGCTTCTAAATTTGATTTTGAAGAAAATATTAGATTAACCAAGGAAGTAGTTGATTATGCCCATAATAAGGAAGTTGTGGTCGAAGCAGAATTAGGGAAATTAGCCGGAATAGAAGATGCAGTGGCAGTAGAAAGCGCTAATGCAATTTATACTGACCCTGTTAAAGCTAAAGAATTTGTGGAAAGAACTGGTTGTGATTCATTAGCGGTAGCCATAGGTACTAGTCATGGAGCGTATAAATTTAAAACCGAACCAAAATTAGATTTTGACAGATTAATAAAAATTAAAGAGCTTTTAGGTTGGGAATATCCTTTGGTTTTACACGGATCTTCAAGTGTACCAGCAGAGGTAGTAAAGATTTGTAATGATTTTGGAGGTCAAATTATGGATGCAAAGGGAGTGCCAGAAGAGATGTTATCTCAGGCAAGTAAAATGGGAGTAACTAAAATTAATGTGGATACTGATTTGAGACTAGCTTTTACTGGTCAAATTAGAAAGTTTTTTATAGAAAATCCAGCTGAATTTGATCCTAGGAAATATTTAGGTCCAGCTAGAGAGGCAGTAAAAGAATTAGTAATGAGAAAAATAAAAGTCTTTGGAAGTGAAAATAAAGCTTAGTTATTTACTAAATAAATTAAGTTTAATTAACTAAGACGATATTCGAGTTTGTCTCTGTCGTATATATGAGTAGTTTCAATAAATCTAATTTTTCCAGATTTTGTACTCATTACTAAGCTAGTAGTCCGAGCACCACCACCAAAGAATCTGACTCCTTTAAATAGTTCCCCATCAGTAACAGCAGTACAACAGAATATAATAGTTTTACCACTGGCTAATTCATTGTGGGTGTAAATTTTACCCGGTTGTCCACCCATTTTAATTAAACGTTGTTTTTCAGCTTCGTCTCGAATCCAAAATCGAGCTTGCATCTCTCCTTTGAGACAACGAATACCAGCAGAGCTAATAACACCTTCGGGAGCAGCCCCAATTCCCATAACAGCATGAATACCTGAACCTCCCATACAAACAGCAACTCCTGGGACTAAATCACCATCGGGAATTAGTTTTACCCGAGCACCGGCTTGTCTAATATCGGAAATCAAAGTTTGATTTCGATCACGGTCTAAAACAACAATTACTAAATCAGATACAGCCCGATTTAAAGATTTGGCAATTATTTCTAAATTTTTAGCAACCGGAAAATCTAAAGAAACTTTACCAGCAGATTGAGATCCAACAATGAGTTTTTCTAAATACATATCTGGGGCATGGAATAGCCCACCTTTTTCGGAAGCAGCTAAAACGGACACAGCACGAGGTCCAAAAACAGCAGTAGCGTTAGTATTTTCTAAAGGATCAATAGCAATATCAACTTCAGGACCTTTACCTGTACCAACTTTTTCTCCGATATATAACATAGGAGCTTCATCACGTTCTCCTTCACCAATAACTATTCGACCACAAAAATCGATTCGATTAAAAAGATCTCTCATAGCACTAACAGCTTCAAAATCGGATTTTTCTTTATCTCCTAAGCCAGCTGTATGAGCCGCAGAAATCGCTCCAATTTCAGTTACATGAGACAAAGCTAAGGTTAAATTTGAATCACTTTCATAAGTAAAACCTGGATCACATTTAGTAATTGAACGTTTGACATTAAACATATTTTTTTATAATAAATAACTTGATTAAGTTTGATAAATTTAATTATAGTACGATTTAGATAATAATGGAAATTAAAATAAATTTACCCAAATTTTGGGTAACAACACTTTTTATATTTTTTACCAGAACCACAAGGACAAAGATCATTTCGACCAACAATTTGATCTTTTTTAATTGGCTGAGGAAGCGGTGGTAGTTCGACAGGCTCACTATTACCAGACTCATTGTTTTTATTATCTTGATTATTTAATTCTGGTTGATTTTCAAGAGCAGATCCCCTACCTTCGATAACATTTTGTGGAGTTATAGTTTGAGGAGCCACAGGTTCAAGACGAAAAAGTTTACGAGCCAAATTGTACTCAAATTGCTCCATTAATTTTTGGAACATTTCAAACCCTTCTTTGCGATATTCTACTAAAGGATCTTTTTGAGCATAACCACGAAGGCGAACACTATCACGAAGATTATCTAATCTAGTTAGATGTTCCACCCAAAGTGGATCAAGAGTGGAAACAACAGAAAAAGCTAAAATACTACTGGCAATTTCTGATCCAAACATTTGGACTCGAGACTGCCATTGTTTTTTTAGAAGATCAGTAAGCAATTCTGAAGAATTACTACTTTTTTCTAAGTCTTTTTTGAGTTGACTTTTATCACTAGAATTTATAGGAAGAATTTCCATAAATTCTAAAATAGCTTTATCTATATCGGCTTTTCCACTATCATAGGAAGTATTGATATTTATCAAATTGTTTATTTGATTAGAAAGATATTTAAAAACAACTTCCTGATTTTTGTCTGGAGAAAATTTTTGATGATATAAAACTTGATCACGAAGTTTGTAAACTATTTGACGTTGTTTATTAATAACGTCATCATATTCAACTAAATTTTTACGAGCATCAAAATGAAAACCTTCTACTTTAACTTGAATTTGTTCAATAACTTTGGAAACTAAAGGATGAGTTAATGGAGTATCTTCTGGCATATTAAACCGACTCATAAGAGAACTGATTTTTTCGCCACCAAAAATACGCATAATATCATCATCAAGAGCAATATAAAATTGAGAAAAACCAGGATCACCTTGACGACCAGCACGACCCCGTAATTGATTATCGATTCGACGTGATTCGTGACGTTCGGTACCAATAACACATAATCCCCCTAATTTGAGAACTTCATCGTGTTCTTTTTGCCATTTATCTTTGGTTAAACCATCTTTCGGGCCGCCTAAAATAATATCGACGCCTCGACCAGCCATATTGGTAGCCACAGTAATACTGCCTTTTTTACCGGCTTTGGCGATAATTTCTGCTTCAGAACGATGATTTTTAGCATTTAAAACTTGATGGGGTAGGCCTTTTTTACGAAGTAAAGAAGAAATTATTTGATTTTTTTCAATAGAAGTAGTACCAATTAAGACTGGTTGACCATTTTTATATTTCTCTTCAATGAAATTAGCAATAGCGGCATATTTAGCTCTTTGAGTCTTAAAAATTAAATCATGTTGATCAAGACGCTGAAGAGGACGATGAGTAGGAATAGAAACGACATCAAGATCATAAATCTTTTTAAATTCTTCAGATTCAGTGGCGGCTGTGCCAGTCATACCAGAAAGTTTTTGATAAAGTCTAAAATAATTTTGAAAAGTTATAGTCGCCCATGTTTGAGATTCCCGTTGAACTGTGACATTTTCTTTGGCTTCAACGGCTTGATGAAGACCATCAGACCAACGACGACCATCCATTAAACGACCAGTAAATTCATCAACTATAACTATTTGACCATCTTTAATAACGTAATCTTTGTCTTTATGGAATAAAGCAATGGCTTTGATAGCGTTTTCAATATAATGAATAGTTTCAAAAGATTCTTCATATAAATTACCGACATTTAAAATTCTTTCAACTTTACGAATACCATATTCTGACAAAGTGGCTGAACGAGACTTTTCATCAATTACATAATCAGTTGATTGGAGTTGTTTGGCAATTTGAGCAAATTTATAATATTTATCAGTGGGCTGATCGTTGGGAGAAGAAATAATTAAAGGAGTTCTGGCTTCATCAATAAGAACAAAATCAACTTCATCGACGATGGCAAAATAATGATCTCTTTGAACCACTTGATCTTGATGAGGAGCCATATGATCGCGAAGATAATCAAATCCGAATTCATTATTGGTACCATAAGTTACGTCGGCTTGGTAGGCTTCTTGACGAGAAATTGGTTTTAAATGAGCTAAACGATTATCAATTTTTTCAGATTCGTCGGTGTATTTTGGATCGAGTAAAAATGATTGTTCATGAATTAAACAGGAAGTAGAAATACCTAACAAATTTAAAGCCTGAGGATACCAACCAGTACCAACCCGAGTAAGATAATCATTGGGAGTAATTATATGAACTCCTCGACCAGTAAGAGCATTTAAATAAGCGGGAAAAATAACTGAATGAGTTTTTCCTTCACCGGTTTTTTGTTCGGCTATAGCACCTTGATGTAAGGTAATGGCGGACATCAATTGAACATCATAGGCTCGTTCACCAATGGTTCGTTTGACAGCTTCACGAACAACTGCAAAAGCTTCGGGAAGAATATCATCTAATGTTTTACCTTTTTTAAGGAGTTTTTTGAAATGATCGGTTTTTTGAGATAATTCTTCATCATTGAGTTTAGTAATATCTTCTTCGAAAGAATTAATTTTTTCAATTATCTTTTGATAAGATTTGATTCTTTTGGAATTTTCATCAAAAATATTTTTTAAGAAATCAAGCATAGGTTATATTATACCGAAGATTAAAAATTTTATTTGAAAAAGACCTGCCCGCCTTTGTCCCGATAATCAGGACTCCGGCGGGTAAAGGTGGCTCCTCTAGCTTTGTGAAGGTTTGATAACGTCGAAGTTAGTTAAGGGCTGTAGAACTTGAGGAATAATGATACTACCATCAGCTTGTTGATGATTTTCGATAATAGCCAAAACAGCCCGATCAGTAATCATAGTAGCATTTAAAATATGAACTAATTCGTTTTTACCATCAATTTTAACTTTGGTATTGAGACGGCGAGCTTGATAATCACCACAATTACTACAAGATTGAGTTTCACGATAAGCGTTTTGACCAGGAAACCAAGAGTTGATATCATACATACGACGATTTGGTTGAGGTAAATCACCGGTACAATTTTTGACGATTTGGTATGGTATACCAAAATCTTGCATAATTTCTTCTTCGTTGGCTAACATTTCAAGACACATATCATCAGAAATTTTATAATCAGGAAGAGTAAAAATATTCATTTCAACTTTATTAAAAAAATGAACTCGAAGTAGACCTTTCATATCCTTACCATAAGTCCCCGCTTCACGACGAAAACATGGTGAAAAATTGACGTATTTTAAGGGTAATTTACTAGCATCTAAAATTTCATCCATATGGTATGGAACGACAGCGTGTTCGGAACTAGAAATAAAAATTAAATCATCTTCAGGTGCGGAATAATAGGCATTAAATAAATTTTTATTGCTAGCATAACCACATTTCCATTCACTGGCACTTTTGACCATGGCTGGAGGAATCATGCCAATAAAACCTTTTTTGATAAGTTTTTGAAAAGCATAAAACATAACCGCCATTTCAAGAACAGCACCTTGACCTTTGAAATAACCAAAACGAGAACCAGAAACTTGGGCGGCTTTTTTAATGTCGATAATATCTAATTTTTCACCCAAATCGGCATGATCAAGTGGTTGAAAATCAAATTTAGGAACTTCACCAACAGTTTTATAAATAATATTTTCGGATTCGTCTTTACCAATTGGGACATCATCGGCAGGAATATTGGGAATTTCTTCTAAAATTAAATTTTGTTTATCTTCCAAATCTTTGAGAGCGGTTTCTTTTTCTTTAAGATTATTTTTAATTTGAGTAGCTTCCTGTAATTGTTCATCAGTAGGTTTACCTTTGAATTGACGAGTCAAAGAGTTTTGATCGGCACGAAGTTTTTCGACATGAGACAAAAGTTCTCGACGAGTAATTTCAAAATCTAAAACTTTGTCAGCCAGAGTAGAATCTTTTTGGCGATTTTTGAGCGCAGTTTTGATGAGTTCTGGTTGTTGTCGGAGTAAATTTACATCAATCATTTGATGCTTTTATTGTAACAAAAAGAAATCAAAATAAATCCCGTAATTTTATCGCAAGTTTGAAAATTTGAAATTACATTAAAAAAATAATTATGTTAATATGAGTCCAGTATGAGTAATATTGAGACTAGTTTTGAGACTCGAGTTGTTGATACTAATTCTAGTTTTGAACATCCCATACTGATACCTGAGTTATGTGAAAACCTGGTTGGATTAATAGATGAATTACCATCTGGATCTAGAATCGGAATAGAATGCAGCCAAAAAATGATAGGAAATTTTTCTGAAAAAGTAGTCCATAAATGTGAGGAGAAGGGAATAGCAGTAGTTGGTTTGCTGGATGAAGCTCTTTGTGTAAAAAGACAACAAGTTTGTAATGATTTTAAGCGAGGGTTTCAAGAACAGAAAATCCCTGAAACAAAAAAACCATATTATTATGGGCAAGAACAAAAGGTTAAAGCCATCCTTGATTATTTTACTGTTAATGAACTCCCTTATGGTATTTTAAAAAACATTCAGAAAGATAATTTTGATTTGATTATTTTATCAAGAGAAACATTGAAATATTTTGGAGATGATGTAAAAAAAATTAGTCCCAACAAAGAGATTCGTCTAATAATATGTGACTTCAAAAATTATCCTGAAAGAATAGACAATTCTTATGGATATAAACCTAGTGATAAATCAAAAATTTTATATAATTATCTTTCTTCTTTTTGATATTAAATTTTACAATATCTGTTGATTTTTTTATACATTAAGATGGCGTCATCAAATTTTCCGCGGCGTTTTAAACTCTTTGGTAAACGACCGTATTCTATAAAACCCATTTTTTTATATAAATTTTGAGCAATTTTATTTTGGCCAAAAACTTCTAATTCAATAATTTTTAGACCATTTAATTTTTCGATCGATTCTTCGATTACTACTTCCATTAATTCTTTACCAATTCCGTCTCCACGATAATCTATATCAATAGAAATTCCAAAAGAACCAACATGACATTTGGCATCTGATTTTAATTCAACATCACTAATACCAACTATTTTTTCGTCGACGATGGCTAAAATAATTACTTTTTTATTTTTATTTTCAATAAACGACTTAAGCCAATTTTGTTCATCCTCGATAGTTTTTTGAACACCTTGCATTAATAAAAAACTTTTTTCGGCGGAAATTTTATTGATGTAATTTTTTAAAATTTCAGCATCATCAATAGTTGGATAACGAAAAGAAATTGTTTTGCCAGATTTGGTAATAGCAGTGTGAATTATATTATTTTCCATTAAAAACCTAAGTAATGTTGTAATCGGACAGATTGGAGTAATAGATTTTCTGCCATAATTTTTGGTGAATCTGAATTATTTTTTAAATAATTGATATCTATAAATTTAGAAATGTTGGGATCAATTTTTTTTAAATTGGAATAATTTTTTAAAATGTTTTTAATAAAAATTGAATCATTTTTATTATTAACAATTTGTATAACTGCTCTTTTAAGATCGGTGCACACATTTAATAATTCAAGTTTTGATTTATCCATAAATAAAATCTGGAAAATATTTTTTAACTATTTTTATAAATTTTTCACGAATAACTGGATCTAAAATCTCAGTACTTGGGTTTAGACCAGCTCGAATATTAGCAACAGCAAAACAATCTATTTTTTTTGAGTTTAAATCTATACCTCCACCCCAAATATTATTTTGAAGTGACCCATCTTTTAAGAGAATACTTTCAATATCAGCGTGGAGACGAGAACCGCCATACAAAATTTCTTTTTCAATATCGGCAACTAACTTTATATATTCTCCAAATTCTTCTGATAATTTTTTAAATTCGTCTTCTGTTGGGAAATTTTCAATTTTAACAATAGCCATTGTTTTATTATAACCCAATCTCTGAGGAGATTTGTTGCATGGAAGTTAAACAAATTTCGATAAATTTTTCCAGAGGAATATTTAGGCCATCAGCTAATTCACACATTTTAACTTCGTCGCGGCGAGTGCCGGCGGCAAAACGAGGTTCTTTGAGAAATCTTTTGAGAACTGAACTAGTTTTGACATCAGCTAATTTTCGAGAAGGATAAACAAAAGCAACGGCAACAATTAAACCAGTCAAACTGTCGGCACAAAATATAGACCATTGAGCTTGGGTTTGGGGCTCAATTCCGGAAATTTTTGGAGCGTGAGATTTAACTAATTTATCAATATTATCAGAAATTTCTAGATTAAATTTTGAGAGAGCTTCTTTGGTTTTGTTGGGGTGAGATTCTTTGAAATCACCGGCATAATCAATATCGTGAATTAGGCCAGCTAAAGTCCAATCTTCGCGAGACAATTCATCTGATTTGAGTAAATTATTTTGGGAAAGATAATCATAAATGCCACCCATGCAGGCTTCAAGAGCCAACGAATGATAAAAAATATTTTTCTCGAGAGTTTTTTTGATGGCTGATTTATAAGTTTCTTTGTTCATATTATTCTTCTTTTCTCATAGCTGGAAAGAGAATGACGTCTTTGATGGTAGATTGGTCGGTAAGAAGTTGGGTAAAGCGATCGATACCCATACCCCAACCAGCAGTTGGTGGCATGCCGTATTCGAGAGCCCGAATGTAATCACTATCGAATTGCATAGCTGTTTCATTACCTTTCTTTTCGAGGGCAACTTCATCGAGCCAACGATCGGATTGATCTTTGGGATCATTTAATTCATTGTAAGCTTTGAGGAATTCAGTACCACAGATAAGTAGTTGGAATGAAGAAATTTTGGTGGGATTATCGGCTTTGCGTTTGGCTAAAGCGATCATTTCGGCGGGGTAATCACAAATGAAGGCCGGACCAATAATGTTTGGTCGGACATGTTCTTTGTAAAGAGCGTCGAAACAAGCACCAAGACCAACCACTCCTTTCATATCAACTTTAAGATTTTTATCAGTTAAAGCTTTTTTAAAGTCTTCTTCGGTGCGAATTTGATCGATATCAATACCAGTATGTTTTTTGATGACATCAGTAAAAGTAATTCTTTCGATGGGTTTACTGAAATCAAGTTCAGTGCCTTGAAAAGAAAATTTAAGGCTGCCTTTGACCATTTGGATGATTTTTTTGACCAAATCTTGCGTAAATTGCATTAAGACTTGATAATCAACATAAGCCCAATAAAATTCAATTTGAGTAAACTCTGGATTGTGAAAACGAGAAACACCTTCGTTGCGGAAATCACGACTAACTTCGTAAACTTTTTCAAAACCACCGACAATTAATCTTTTAAGATAAAGTTCATCGGAAATACGAAGATACATATCCATATCAAGAGTATTGTGATGAGTGACGAATGGTTTAGCTGAAGCTCCACCATAAACTGGTTGAAGAACTGGAGTTTCAACTTCCATAAAACCGTGATCATCAAGAAAGCGACGCATTTCAGTTAAGATTCTGGTTCTGGTTTTAAAAACTTCTCGAGTTTCAGGATTAACGATAAGATCAACATAGCGCTGACGATAACGTTCTTCAATATCTTTTAAACCATGCCATTTTTCAGGAAGTGGTCGTAAATTTTTGGCTAAAATTTCAAATTTGTAAACATTAATGGTAGTTTCTCCAGCAGTAGTTTTAAAAACTTCACCACAAACAGAAACGATGTCACCTAAATCAAGAAGTTTAGTTTGTGACATTTTGTCACCAAGAATTTTTTCTTGAAAAAAAAGCTGAATTTTACCTGTTTGATCGTGTAAATCAGCAAAAAGAATTTTTCCATGACCACGAAGTGACATAATCCGACCAGCTACTTCGACTGATTTATCCATCATGTCTCTGGCCAATGAAATAGAAGATTTCTGAGATAAATTTGGCTGAGGATATTGATCAAGACCAAGAGATTTCATTTTCTCAAGTTTATCTTGACGTTGTTTTTGAAGATCGTTAAGTTTTACGTCTGACATGAGATTATTTTACTATAATCATGTCTGATTTAGTTAATAGAAACAATTTTGTAGATTATTTTACCAACAGGAGCATTAACTTCGATTTCGTCATTAATCTTTTTACCAATCAAAGCCTTACCTAAAGGTGATTGATCAGAAATTTTATTAACAGTCGGATCTGATTCTAATTGATTAACAATGTAAAATTCTTTGGTTCCAGCAGAAATTTTGATTTTTACTTTACAACCAACTTGAATAGAATCAAAAGAAGCTTTATCGCTAATAATTTCACTTGATTCTAAAGTTTCTTCAATTTGTTCAATTTGATTATTAGTAACTTCTAGTTCTTCTTTTAATTGAGAAGCTAAGCCATCTTCACCTGATTCGTCTGGTTGGGCAACATCTTCAATTTGACTGATTAAGTGATCTTGTTTTCTTTTGAGTTCGATTAGCTGTTCGGTCAATTTTTGGTGTCCATCCTTGGTTAGGAGATTTTTTTGATTCATTTTTTTTGACTTGAAATTTAGTCCTATTTAACGAAAACTCCCAATTTTAATTAAAATCTGCTTGGGAAATACAGATGAATAATTATATTAAGTCAAGGTAAGTCTTTTGTCAAATGAAAATTAATGGTTTAATTAGTTGTGATTTTAAACAACTTTTTTAAAGTAACACCTAGTAAAAGAGAGGTCAAGATACAAAAAAATAAGGGGGTAATTTATAGTAACCCAAGGTGGTGGAAAAAAATATTTTTTTATTTTGGATCGATTTTAGTAATATTTTCATTGGGAGGAATACTATACATATATGAACCTATAATAAAAAGCTGGATAAACTATAAATTAATTGATCAGGATCAGGTGGCTAATAAAATTAAAGAAATTAAAAATAACAAAGTAGTGGTTAAAGTAACACCAATACCATTAATTGATATAAATGAACCAGATGAATTTTTCATTTCTATTCCTAAAATAGGAGCTGAAGCAAAAATAGAACCTGATATCTCGATTTCCAGTAAAAAAGAATATCTGACGGCATTAAAAAATAATACTGTAGCTCAGGCTTTGGGATCAGCTTTTCCAGGTGATGGTCAAAATAAAACTATCTTTTTGTTTGCTCATTCAAGTGAGCAAGAAATAATTGATGCTAGAGATAATCCAGTTTTTTATTTACTAGGAGAATTAAAAGAAAATGATGAAATTATTGTAAATTATAAGAAAGAAATTTTTATATATAGGGTATATACAAAAAAAATAATTAAATCAAAAGAAACTGAATATTTAAATTATTCTGAAGAAGGAAAAGAAGTTTTAATATTACAAACTTGCTGGCCAATTGGAACTAACTGGCAAAGATTGTTAGTTTTTGCTGAAAAAATTTAACTGATTCTGAGGTAAAATTAGTAATGGGACTAGATTTATCTTTTTCTGATAATTATTGGCAAAGTTTAGAGACAATAGTTGACAAATCTTTAAATTTTGACAAAAAAATAATTAAACAAGCCTATGATTTCATGGCTAAAGCTCATGAGGGACAAAAAAGATACTCGGGTGAACCATATATTTCTCATACGGTTTGGATTGCCAAAGTTGTAGCTCAACTTAATATTGGTCAAGAAGCAATAGTGGCGGCACTTTTGCATGATTCAATTGAAGATACTGAAATTAAAATTGATGATATTGCTGAACAATTTGGAGATGAAGTAGCTCTTTTAGTTTCTGGTTTGACTGAAGTTAAAACCAAAACAAAGGGAATACAAATTAACCAAACTAATATTGAAACATTCAGAAAGTTTTTCTTTTCATCGGTCAATGATGTTCGAGTTTTAATTATAAGATTGGTAGATAAATTACATAATGCAATGACTATTGAATATTTACCTAAAGAAAGGCAAATAATTTATGCAAAAAATATTATGCGGGTTTACGGACCATTGGCAGAATATGTGGGACTACATTATTTTAAAAAAAGAATTGAGGATATTGCTTTTAGAACTCTTTATCCTGAAGAAGCAAAAAAAATTCAAGAATCTTTTAAAGGTAAAGAAAAAGATGAAATTAAAGCTCTTAATTTAATAAAAAATGAAGTAGAAAGAATTTTAAAAATTAATAATATTAATAATGCTATTGTTGAAGGTAGAATTAAAAGTTTATATAGTACTTATTTAAAAATAAAAAAGAAAGGTGAAGGCTACCAAGTAAAAGATAGAGTGGCAATTAGAGTTTTAACCGATAATTTGGTTGATTGTTATACTGTTTTGGGATTATTACATGCTAAATACAAATATATACAAGAAGAATTTGAAGATTATATTTCGGCACCAAAGCCAAATGGATATCGATCAATTCAGACAACGATAGGCTGGAAAGATAAGATGACTGTGGAAATTCAAATTAAAACTAAAGAAATGCATGAATTTAATGAGTTTGGACCAGCTTCTCATATTGCCTATAAAATGGGAAAAGGAGTAATGGAAGAAAATGGCCGAGGAATGGAGTGGGTCAAAGATTTGGTTAAATGGCAAAAAGGCGATAATAATATCAATAATTATCAAATTAAGGTTTTAACTAATTATGTTTATGTATTTACGCCAAAAGGCGACACAATTCAGTTGCCAAAAGGAAGTACCGCTTTGGATTTTGCTTATAGAATCCACACTAGTATCGGTGATAGATGTAAAGGAATTAAAATTAATGGAATTATGGCAAAAATAAATGATGAATTAAAAACTGGTGATTTAGTGGAGGTACTTTTGGGTAAAAAAATAAATGTAAATAAAAATTGGTTAGATGTGGTTAAAACTCAATGGGCAAAAGAACATATTAGAAAGATGGTAAAATTTGATCAGTAATGATCAGATATGGTATAATATTATTATAGGTTAATAATTAAATCTTAAAATGAATTTAAAAACAGAACATGAAGAATTTTTAACTCCAGATGATCTTAAATACGGCGTAAATGTTTTTCGTGAAGATTTAGTCGGAATTAATGGACATGAAGACGGAGATTGTTTTCCAATAAACGAAAGAGCAATAGAAGAAGATCAATATCTTATCCGTAAAAGTATTGAAAAAGTAAATTTCTAAAAATTAACTTATCTTTGTAACGGACAACAAATCAAACGATAAACAGTGTCTGTATTTTTAAAATTTTCCGTTTCCGGAGAATTAATTATGTCTTCTTTTTCTTGAATAACACCATTGATTACTTTTTTTAATTTTCCAATAGTAGGTATTCTAAGTTTAATTTCACTATCATTTTCTTTTGCTAAAATACGAGAATACATATTTAATTGACAATTTATTTCTTTTAAAAAAATTAATTGACACGGATTTGTTTCCAATTTATGTTTAAGTTGTTTAAATTCTTCTTGATAAACAAAGAGGTGTTCATTATCTAATTGTGGTGAGTTATCTTTGATTATTCTTTGAAGTGAAATAAAATTAGAAAATTGATTAATTAATTCTGCAGTATGAGCAGAATCTAATCCAATGATGACAGGAATGGTGTTTTTTAATCTACCCCGATAGAAATTATTTTTCCCAGGAGTTGGTGATTCATAATACTTAACTTCAAAATTATTTGAAAGCAATTTTGAAATATTACGATTAATTTTTTCTGAAATCCGATCTGAATTGGTGTAACTAGTTGAATCAATAGATAAATAAAATCTTTCTTGGTGATTATTTCTCTCAATATCAAATTTGGCGACAATATCAACACCATTTACAAGATCGTCATATTCGGTAGTTCTGAAAGGTAAAGAATAATTACCAAACCAATTTCCAAATTTAATTTGGTCAGTAATAATAATTTCTAATGCTTCACTTATTTTTTTACCATTTTTTATCCATTCTATATAGTCTGGATTTGAAATGGAATTAATTTTATTAAAACTTGCTTTAATTTGTTTAACTCTATAACTATCGTCACTTATTACTTTACTAGAAAAGGCATTAGGAAAAAAATGTAAATCACGACGAGGATGGTTTTCATTACCATAATCAATAATTAAATCACAATTTTTAAGATACTCTTTTGAGAGACTAAAACGATTTTCGTTAATTGTTGGAATAAATTTTTCGGCGGTGGACATGGGCATATTTTATCCTTTCAAATCAATTTTGACAAGTTGTTTTCGGTAGCGATTGGCGAAGCGATGAGCTTCATCGCGAAGTTGCTGAAGAAGTTGAAGAGAAGGAGAATTATTTGATAATTTAATTTCTTGCCACGAATCCTTTGTTTTTACAACTATAGTTTCTTCTCTTTTGGCTAGCCCGATAATAGGAATATTAGTGAGTGAAGTAGCGGCGGAAACTTGGGGTTTACCACCATCAACAACAATTAGATCAGGTATCCCCCATTCTGGATGTTTGAGACGACGGTAAATTATTTCTTTGATCATATATTGGTCATCTGGGGTAACTTTTGAATTTATTTTAAATTGACGATAGGCCGAATTGTCGATTTTACCATTTTGAAAAACTGTCATAGCTCCAACAAAAAATTTAGAACCCAAATTGGAAATATCATAACCTTCAAGACGATTAATTTGTTTGAGTTTGGGGAAATATGGCGATAAAGTTAAAACTAATTGATCACAAGCTTTTTGATATTTATCTTCTTTAAAATCAATTTCTTGATAAAGATGACTGAGGTTTTGCCAACCAGAAGTAATGTATTTTAAAGAATTGATTTGATCACGACGAACTTTAGCTAATTCATAGTTTTCGGCTTGGGAAAAAAGATTCATTTCCTTGGTTAATTGGGAAATTAATTTATGGAAGTGACCATGAAGGATTTTTTTGATTTTGGAAATATTAGCTCGATATTCTTTGGGGTCTGGATTAACTCCTGGGCAAAGACCAAGATGGCAATAAAGGCAAGGTTTAATTTCATGTTTTTTTGAATAATAAGGAAAAATGCGACGAATGGTTTTAAGAAGACTTTTAACTGAAGCACTATCTGGAAAAGGACCATAAAATATATCATTTTGATTGAGAGTAGATTTGAAAGCCGGTTTAATGAGAGGAAATTTATCTTTGGTAATAGTGATATAAATATAGCTTTTGTCATCTTTGAGTTGAGAATTGAATTTGGGATGATATTGTTTGATAAGACTAGATTCAAGAACTAAAGCTTCGATTTCGGAACCAACAGTATGAAAATTAATGTCAGCAATTTCGGAAACTAAATGACCAGTTTTGTAACCCAGAGCCTGGTCGGATTGAAAATACTGAGAAACCCGTTTTTTAAGATTAACGGCTTTGCCAATATAAATAATTTTACCGGTAGAATTTTTATAAATATAAACACCGGGTAAACCTGGGAGATGACTTATATCAATCACATAGGTATTATATAATGAAAGTATGAAAAGAAAGGAAAAAATTTTAACAATTATTTTTGGATTGATTTTATTTTTTTCTGGCCTTATTAGGTTTTTGCAAACAAAAAATTACAATACGGTTTACACTTATGATCAAGCTAGGGATATGTTGGATATTAGAGCTTTAGGTGAATTTAAAGATTTAGCTGTTTTAGGACCGACAACTTCGATTAATGGTTTACGATTGGGACCATTTTATTATTATATAAATTTACCGGCTTATTGGTTAGGAAACGGTAATCCGCAAGCTTTGGTTTATTGGAATATATTATTATTCTTAATTTCGGGAGGATTTGTCTTTTGGTATTTTCGAAAAAGAAATATAACTTTAGGTTTTTTGATTGGAACTTTGTTTTTAATGGCACCACAAATGTTTAATTTGACAAGATATTTTTGGAATGCCAATATGGCAACATATTTGAGTGTTTATTTTTTTGTAGCTTTGTGGAATTTTTTGGAAAAAAAAGACAAAAAATCAGTATTATTTTTGGGCGTTACTAGTGCATTATTAACTCAGTTTGAAGCTGCTTTTGGAATAGTTTGTTTACTATTTTCAATAATAATCGTCGTGTTGAACAAAAAAGCAAAAACATGGAAAAACTTTTTGATTGGGGCTTTGCCATGGTTTTTACCTCAAATATTACTTGAAATTAAAAATAAATTTCAAATGACAAAGTTATTGATAGGAATCTTTACAGGTAGTAATAATGTATTGGGAGATAAAATTTCTTTTGAAGAAGTGGTTCTATCACATTTAAAAACAATGAGAGGTTTTTTTGAAGGACAATTTATTGGTCCATATGGAGCTGGATTAATAATTTTATTGTTAGCAATCGGATTGATTTTAATTAATAAAAAATATCGTAAAAATGGCGTTTATTTTGTTTCTTTTTGGTTATTTGCCTTAATATTTTATATAACGATATATCATCACCAATTAAAAAGTTGGTATTTGGAAAGTTTGAGAATTTGGTATTGTTTTGTGATAGCCATAGGATTGATTAATATAAATAAATTTAAAAAAGGAGCGGGGTTGTTAGTAGGAATTTTATTAATAAGAAATATATACCTAACAACTATTGATCAATGGCAATTTATTGGTCAAAAATCAAGTGATGATCCCAAAAATTTAGCTAATTTAATTAAAAGTATTGATTGGGTTTATGAAAAAATGAATAATGATGGTTTTGAAGCTTATAATTATGTACCAGAAGTTTATGATTACCCAAATCAATATTTATATTGGTGGTATGGACCTAAAAAATATGGCTATATGCCAAATAAAGTATCTTACAGTTTGACTGAAGTACCAGAATATATAAGAACTCAAAATGAATTTTATGAAAATGTTAAAGAAAGTAAAAATAAAAAAATAGCTTTGATTTATGAAACTAAAGATTTATATATTGGTTGGCTAAATCAATTTAAAGAATATTGTACTATTGATAAATGGGAAACCGGATGGAGAACAACAGTGGAAATTAGGGAGAAATGTTCTTTTTGAGGTATTGGCCGGTGTAAGAACGATCACAATTGATGACATCTTTGACGGTACCAGCGACAACTAATTCCCCACCTTTATCACCACCTTCAGGACCCATATCAATAATCCAATCAGCATTTTTAATAACATCAAGATTGTGTTCAATAACCACCACAGTATTACCTTTATCAACTAATTTTCGTAAGACAGTAATTAATTTATCAACATCATAAAAATGTAAACCAGTGGTTGGTTCGTCGAGAATATAAAGCATTTTGCCACGACCTAATTTAACTAATTCCCGGCTAATTTTGAGACGTTGTGATTCCCCTCCTGATAAAGTATTGGATGGCTGACCTAATTCTAAATAACCCAAACCAACATCTTGAATAGTGGTCAACATGCGTTTTAGCTTGGGGATATTTTTGAAAAATTCACTAGCTTCATCAATAGTCATTTTGAGAATTTGAGCAATATTTTTGCCTTTATATTCGACTTCTAAAGTTTCTTCTTTGTATCGAGTACCATGACATTCATCACAAGTGACATAAATATCGGGTAAAAATTGCATTTCAATTTTGATTTGACCTTGACCTTGGCAAATAGGACAACGACCGGTTTTGGCATTAAAAGAAAATCTGTCAGCACTAAAACCACGAATTTGAGCTTCGATAGTTTGAGCCATAAGTTTGCGGATGTCATCAAAAATTTTGGTGTAAGTGGCCGGATTACTGCGAGGAGTGCGACCGATGGGAGACTGATCGACTAATAAAACATCAGTAACATTGTCGGCACCTTTAATTTCATCATACTTACCAATAAAACCATAATAACTTCCAAGAGTAGCTTGGCGAACACCACCATAAAGAGTGTCGTGAACCAAAGTTGACTTACCTGACCCAGAAACACCAGTGACACAAATTAATTTATTTAAAGGAAAATCAACATCAACATGTTTGAGATTCCATTGACTGGCACCTTTAATTGAGATTTTGTAATCAGGATTAATTATATTTGAATCAAGATTATTTTTAATTTGTAATTTACCCGATAAATATTTACCAGTTAAAGAGTCTTTATTCTTTTTTATATCATCAAGACTACCTTGAGCGATAATTTCACCACCGTGTTTGCCCGCATATAGACCAAAATCAACGATATAATCGGCAGATTTTATAACATCTTCATCATGTTCAACGACGACTAAAGAGTTACCTAAATCTTTGAGTTTTTGAAGAGTAGCGATTAAACGATCATTATCACGAGAATGAAGACCGATGGTGGGTTCATCGAGAACATAAAGAACACCGGTTAAACCAGTTCCAATTTGACTAGCCAAACGAATTCGTTGTGATTCACCGCTAGACAAAGTACCCGCTTCACGATCGAGACTTAAATAATCAAGACCAACAGCTAACAAAAATTCAATTCGAGCGGCTAATTCTTTTTTGATAGGAGTGACAATTTCTTTTTCTTTGTCGCTAGTTAAGACTGAATCAAGATGGTTTAGCCAACTATTTAATTTTTCGATGGGTAATTGAGTGATTTGATAAATATTTTGACCTAAAATATGGATAGAAAGAGCGTCTTGATTGAGACGAGCACCGTGACAAGTAGTGCATTCACTTTTGATCATAAATTTTTCGAGTTCTTCACGAATAGCATCAGAAGAAACTGAAGCATAACGACTTTCCATCATTTTGGCCCGCCATTCGGGAAATTTTGATCGATCAACCTGATATTTTGATCCAAGACCTTTGCATTCAAGACAAGCACCTTGGGGAGAATTGAAAGAAAATAAACGGGGTTCGATTTCTGGAAGTGAAATATTACAGTTAGGACAGGCAAAATTTTCGGAAAATAAAGTGTCAATAAAATCTTTGGGATTGTCGGGAAAATCAAATCCTGTATCAGTGATTTGAGCAGTAATTACCAAACCATTGGCTAATTTCATGGCTTGTTCAATATCATCAATAAGACGATCATAAATTGATTTAATGTCTTTGAGATTATCTTTACTAATAGAAACACGATCAATGACGGCATCAATATTGTGTTTATTAGTTTTGGCAATACCGAAATCAGAATATAAATCGATGATTTGATTGTCAACGCGAATCCATTTATAACCTTGCTTTTTTAAATTCTCAATAAGACCTTTAAAGTCACCTTTTTTATCACGAATAATGGGAGATAAAACTAAAAATCGATAGAGATTTAAAGCTGATATTTGACCTGAGGCATTATCTAAAATTTGGGTGACAATCTGGCGACTTGTCTGAGGAGAAACTTCGCGACCACATTCGGGACAATGAGGATGACCAATCCGAGCAAAAAGCAAACGAAGATAATCGTAAATTTCGGTAACAGTACCGACAGTAGATCGAGGATTATGAGAAATAGCTTTTTGATTGATAGCAATAGAGGGAGAAAGACCATCAATAAAATCAACTTCAGGGCGTTTCATGTTGCCTAAAAATTGGCGAGCATAGCTAGACAAGCTCTCTACGTAACGACGCTGACTTTCGGCAAAAAGAGTATCAAAAGCCATAGAAGATTTACCGGAGCCAGAAACACCGGTAAACACGACGAGTTTATTTTTAGGGAACTCAAAGAAAACATTTTTTAAATTATTTTCTCGAGCTCCTTTGACGATAATTTTATCTAACATAGGAAAAACCTCTTTGTCTTGCTTCGCTTCGACATCTCCCCTTAAAAAAGGGAGAAGTCTTTAATTTGTAATTTTTTGAATTTCATATTTTAATATTTTTCAATTTCGCGGATTTGATCACGAATTTGAATAGCTCTTTCAAAGTCTAAATTAAAAGCCAAATGTCTCATTTGTTTTTTGAGTTCTTTAATTTGACGTTGTCGCTGAGGTGGAGTAAGTGATGAAGTATCAATTTTAACCCAATCAGTTTTGGGATCTTTTTTGAGATCCTCAAGAATTTGAGGACGGATAGATTTTACCACTGATCTAGGGGTAATATTATGGTCTTGATTGTATTTAACTTGAATAAGGCGTCGTCGATTAACTTCACGGATAGCACCATCCATAGCATCAGAAACTGAATCGGCATACAAAATAACTTGACCGGCAATATGACGTGAAGCTCGACCCATGATTTGAATGAGTGAAGATTTTGAACGTAAGAATCCTTGTTGATCAGCATCAAGAATAGCGACTAAACTGACTTCGGGTAAATCAAGACCTTCACGTAATAAATTGATACCAACTAAAACATCGTAATTACCGGAACGTAAATCATCGAGAATTTTTGAACGTTCAAGAGTGTCAATATCAGAATGAAGATAAGCAACTTTTAAATTAGTACCTGTCTTATTTGGATCAGAAAGGAAATTCGCCAAATCTTCAGCCATACGTTTGGTAAGAGTAACGACTAATGTTCGTTCTTTTTTAGCAACACGAGATTTTATTTCTTCGATTAAATTAGGAATTTGATTAAGGGTAGATCGGATACTAATTTCTGGATCGACTAAACCAGTAGGACGAATAATTTGTTCGACAATACCAGAGTTAGTGCTCTGGTGTGATAATGTGCTAGAACTTTTCTCTAATTCATATTTTGAAGGAGTGGCGGAAACATAAATAACTTTAGCCAGACGCTGTTCAAATTCGTCAAATTTTAAAGGACGATTATCAAGAGCTGATGGAAGACGAAAACCAAAATCAATTAAATTTTTTTTACGAGCCAAATCACCGGCAAACATACCACCAATTTGAGGAACACTAACGTGAGATTCGTCAATAACAGTCAAAAAATTATCACCCCATAAGTGGCGAAAATAATCGACTAAAGTATAAGGAGGATCGCCATGCTTTCGGTTTTGATCAAAATAAATAGAATAATTTTCGATACCGTTGATATAACCAGTTTCTTGAAGCATTTCTAAATCGTATTCGACTCGTTGCTGAATGCGGTGAGCTTCAAGAATTTTATTTTGAGATTTAAACATAGCAACTTGTTTGTCACAATCAGAACGAATTTGGGTAAAGATTTTATCAAGATCACGATGGCCACTGACGTATTGTTTGGCGGGGAAAAGTTTGAACTTTTCTAAAACAACTTCCTTACTGGTCATAGGGTGACGTTGAATAATTTTGGTCAACATATCACCTAAAAATTCTAGGACTAAATAAGAATCAGTATAAGATGGCCAGATTTCAATATTACCACCACGAATCCGAAAAGTGGAACGTTTGAATTCTAGTTCTGAACGAGTGTAAAAAAGAGAAATAAAACTTTCTAAAAGTTGGCGACGAGGATATTCATGATTTATTTCTAAAGAAAATGTCATGTTTTCAAATTCGACTGGATCGCCAATGTTGTAAATACAACTGACAGAAGCGACGACAATATTATCATCACCCGACAAAAGATTGGATGAAGCTTCTAACCGAAGACGATCAATCCGATCATTGATATCAACTTCTTTGGCAATATAAGTGTCCGAGGCGGGAATATAAGCTTCTGGTTGGTAATAATCATAGTAAGAAACAAAATAAGAAACTTTGTTGTTAGGGAATAATTCTTTAAACTCTTGATAAAGTTGGCCGGCGAGAGTTTTGTTGTGAGAAATTACTAAAGTTGGAAGTTGAGTATTTTGGATGACATTAGCAACTGTAAAAGTCTTACCAGAACCGGTAACACCGAGCAAGGTTTGATGCTTAACACCAGAGATAATATTGTCCGAAAGTTTGGCAATTGCCTGAGGTTGATCACCTGAGGGTTGGTATTCGGATTGAAGACTAAATGACATAGATTATATTTTATCATGAGTTTGGGTTTTATTTGGGTAATATTTTCCTTTAAATTTGTGTTAAATTTTATTAATGCTTCAAAAAGTTTTGTCAATAGCAAGCGCTGGATTACAAGGAATTGAAATAGAAGTTGAGGTTAATGTAGCTGAAAAAGGATTCCCAGGTTTTGGAATTGTGGGTCTGGCTAGTAAAGCGGTGGAAGAAGCTAAAGAAAGAGTTAAAACAGCTATAATTAACAGTGAAATCCAGTTTCCTGATGCCAAAGTAACCATTAATTTAGCACCAGCCGATTTACCCAAAGATGGCAGTTGCTACGATTTACCAATTTCAGTGGGAATATTGGCCTCAATTGGTGAATTGGTTTTGCCCCAAGAAAGATCTTATTTTTATGGTGAATTATCTTTGGATGGAAGCCTGAGACATACTCGAGGAGTATTTTTGTTGGCATTATTAGCAAAAGAAAAAGGAATAAAAAAAATTTTTGTACCCCGAATGAGTGCTAATGAAGCAAGTGTTATAAGTGACATTGAAGTATACCCGGTTGATAATTTAAGAAATTTAATTCGTCATTTAAGCGGTGAAAAATTAATTGAGCCATTAAAAAAAGTCGATACAGAAGATATTCTAGGCGATATAATGCCAGAATTTGATTTTGCTGAAGTATTGGGCCAAGAACAATCTAAAAGAGCTTTGGAAATTGCTGCCGCCGGCGGACATAATGTATTTATGATGGGCCCACCAGGATCAGGAAAAACAATGTTGGCTAGAGCCATGTCGGGAATTTTACCTAATTTAACGGAAAAAGAAAGTCTAGAAGTAACTAAAATTTATTCAATTACAGGAAATATCCCTCCTGGAGGATCATTGATTCGTCAAAGACCATTTAGATCACCACATCACACAACTTCACAAGTGGGATTAATTGGTGGTGGAAGTAATCCTCGACCGGGTGAAGTGTCTTTAGCTCACCGAGGAGTATTATTTTTAGACGAATTTCCGGAATTTGGGAGAAATTCTTTGGAGGCGTTGCGACAACCTTTGGAAGATGGATTAGTAAACATCTCCAGAGCAGCTGGATCAATGACTTTCCCAGCTCAATTTATGTTAGTAGCAGCAGCTAACCCTTGCCCGTGTGGCTATTTGGGTGATCCAAAAAAAGAGTGCAAATGTAGTAGTTTTCAAATTTTAAATTATCGAAAAAAATTGTCTGGACCAATTATGGATCGGATTGATTTACATTTAATTGTACCAGCGGTAGATGTTAATAATTTAATGGTAACTAAGGGTGATAATAATAACGAAAAATCAGAATCAATTAAAAAACGAGTTTTGGCAGCAAGAAAAATTCAAAGTGAAAGATTTAAAAAACTAGAACATATACACAGTAACTCTGATATGAAAAATAGACATTTAAAAGATTTTGCTAATTTGACAGGAGAAGCGAATTTATTACTGAAACAAGCAGTGAACAAATTTAATTTGTCGGCGAGAGTTTATTTTCGATTAATAAAAGTGGCCAGAACAATTGCCGATTTGGATAAATGTAATGAAATAAAAGAAAATCATATTGCTGAGGCGTTGCAATATAGAGTGAAAAATGATGAATAAATAACAATCTCCCCTCAATCCCCTCTTTGACAAGAGGGGAAGTAAAAAAATGATGAAAGAATTTAATAAAATACAAAATTATAAAAAAGGCAGAGAGGGAGAAGAAATTGCCAGAGAATTTTTGATTAAAAAAGGATTTAAATTAATAGAATCAAATTATTCTAATATGTTGGGTGAAATCGACATTATTATGTCAGATAAAGATTGGTTGGTGTTTGTGGAAGTGAAACTAAAAATTGGCGATAAATATGGTACCCCAGAAGAAATGATTAATAAAAACAAATTAACTAAAGTTAGACGAGTAGCTGAATCGTTTTTGGTGTTAGAAAAAGAAACGGTAAAAAATTTTGAGAAATACAGAATTGATGCGGTTTGCATAGTTTTAAATGGAGATAAAACGGTTAAAAGCATAAAACATTACCCTAATTTATATTAATTTTTAATTTTAAATTTAAAATTTTAAATGAATTTTTTAATATTTGAATTTTAAAATTTAGATTTGATTAAAAATTAAGAATTAAAAATTTGAAATTAAAAAAGATGAATGAATGGAAAAAATGGCCGATAACAATTATTGAGAAAAAAAAATTCCCAATAAATTTACGAGAAATTAAAAATTGTCCAGAAAAACTTTATTATCGAGGAGAATGGAAAGAAGAAATTTTTGAAAAAGTAGTAGCAATAGTAGGCAGTCGACAAATTACCCGATACGGTAAAGACATAGTAGATAAAATTATGCCAGAGATAGTTTCTAGAAAATCAACTGTGGTTTCAGGATTTATGTATGGGGTTGACACTGAGGCTCATAAAAAATGTTTGGAATATGGAGGTAAAACAGTGGCTGTTTTAGGTGGAGGCTTAAATGAAATTTGTCCTAAAGATAATGATAATTTATATATGGAAATATTAAAAAATAACGGTTTAGTAATCTCTGAGTATGAACCAAATTTCAAAGCAACTAATTGGAGTTTTCCTCAAAGAAACAGAATTGTGGCTGGTTTGACTAATATTGGGATTGTAGTGATTGAAGCGGGAATAAAATCTGGAAGTTTAATTACGGCAAAAATTGGATTGGAACAAAAAAGAAAAATTTTAGCAGTACCTGGACCAATAAATTCCAAAACTTCTGAAGGGACAAATTGGTTAATAAAAACTGGTAGTGCAAAAATTTTAACTCAAAGCTCGGATATTTTTGAAGATAAAATCGCCATACCGACTCAAGAAAATTTGTTTAAAGATTACAGTAATTTGTCGGATCTGGAAAGAATAATGATTGATTTGCTGGAAAACGAGGCGATGACTAGTGATGAATTATGTCAAGTGACTAAAAAGAATATCACTGAAATTTCGACTACCCTATCGATGATGTTGATGAAAGATTTGTTGACGGAAGAAGACGGGAAATTTTATATCTCTTAAAACCCACCCGGCCTTCGGTCATAAACGAAAACATAATTTAAGACAAAACCTCTCTGTCCCTTCGGGACATCTCCCCTTAAAAAATGGAGAAGTCGTATTTACAGATAATTGGTCCAGTCGGAAATAGGAGTAGTATTGCCAGAAACAAAATTGATACCATAAAGAATAATAGCGGGTAATAAAAGCAAAAAGATGAATTTAATAGATTTTTTGTTGAGAAATTTTTGAAAGGCAAGTAATAAAAATGGATAAACAGGAGAAATATAACGACTAATATCGCGATGAGCTACTAAAAGAGTAGCCAGAGTAAAGACTAGTGGAAAAATAACAACAATGTCAAATTTATATTTTTTGACAAGCCGATAAATACCATAAATAGCGATAATAAAAATATAAATAATATCTTCGAGCCAAATACTATCAACCCATGATTTAGTACTAATAAAAACTAAATAGGGTAAGTAATTTAAGTGAAAATTATCCCCGCTTTGAAAATAGGCCAATAAATTTCCAGTTTGAAGATAATAAAGATAAAAGATTAATAAAATTGTAATTGGAGTTAAAAGATAGGGATAGTATTTTTTTATAATAGGTAAAAATTTCTTGGTTTTAATTAATTCATAAATAGCGACAAGAGCATAAGAAAAAACCAATAATACGGCTGGGGTTTTAAATGTTTGAGCTAGAGCAGCAAAAATAGCAGAGAACCAAATTTTATCTTTTTTGAAAAAGAAAATTGAAGCAATAATACTAGCTAAAAACCAAGTTTCCGGAGCACCAATAGAACGTAAAACAAAAAAACGAGCTGGAAAAAATATAAATAAAACTGTTAGCCAAAAGGCTTTTTTTTCTTTTATAAATAGTTTTAAAAATTCGTATAAAATTAGAGTTAAAAAAATAGAACCAGAAAGAGTGACTAAAAGCATGGCTTTGGGTCCAGTAGTAAAATTGTTGAAAAAATTAATCAAAAGAGGATATCCAGGAAAATGAGCTGGATAATATTCTAAGGGTAAAGGTAAAGAAAAATTTGGACCAATACAATCTTTGTTGTAACCACATTTGGCAATAATCATATAATTAGGACCATCGTAATTAGCAAAAATAGTTTCTAGAGAAACATGATTAAATCCAATTTTGCCGGGAACATTAAAATAAAAAATCAGCCAGAAAAAAAATGAAGAAAATATAGTTAATAAAACTAGTTTTAAATAGTTTTTATATTTTTTAAATACCATTTAATTGATTTTACTATATTTCGGCAAGATTAGTTCTAAGTGAAGATTGATAATAAGACAAATATTCATCTGCTTCTTTATCGATTAATTTTTCTAATATTGATTGACGATGTTTTTCTGGCTTTTTTTTACTTTTTTTTGTTAAATCAATGGTTGGTGGTATTGGAATAATAGTTTTATGATTAATTGTTTTTTTAGAAACAACTTTTGGTTTTTTTGAATCTGTTTCTAATTTTTTCCATTCATCTAAGTAACAACTAATATCCTGATCATTATCTACTGCATAAATAATTTTGTTAAGTAGTTCATGCTGATCTATCCTTATAGGAAATAAATTAGGTAAACCATCAATATCAAAATAATGCGGAACTAATCCTTGTTCTAAATCAGTTTTTTGTACTATATGGTGACAATTATATTCGGGATCATTAATTTTTATCCCATATGCTTTGAATGCTCTTAATCTATTACTATAATATTTGTTTTTTTTAAATTGAGGTTGTTTTTCTTTTGACATATATTATTCAATATAGTCTTATAAGAATACAAAAATAAATAGATATAATTACATTTTCTTTTTTGATATAATTTTGTTTGTTCCAATAAATAGGCCCTATCGTCTAACGGTTAGGACGTCAGGTTCTCATCCTGGTAATCGGAGTTCGATTCTCCGTAGGGTCACCAAATATTAAATAATCCCTATCTTGGTGGTTAATTTTCTGATTTTGACTAATTCATGAGTAATAATGACAGTTTAGAAAAAAAATAATTGATTTTATCAATTAGTGACAAGATCGAGCCTAGCAGAACAGTAATAAGCTAACGCCTTTTCGTCTAAATTTTCTTCGTCTAAACATGACCGTATATATTCAATTTTTTCTTGATTGTTTAATTCTTTTGAATGATCATAAACAGAATTATTAACTTCAACTGTTTTTCTCGAGATAATTTCTGATTTTTCAGAAATTAATTTCATCTTTTTTTCAATTTCTGCATGAACATCTATTTCCTGTCCATTATCTAATGCCTCGATGATTTTTGTAACTAATTTATGTAATCTTTTATCTATAGGATGTAAATTAGAAATCTCATTAAGATTAAAATAAGAAGGAACAACATGGGTTCTTTTGTCTTTTTTAGTAACTATATGATGGCAATCAAAGTTACGATCTGTATATTCTATGTTGTATATTTCGTACAATCTCATTTTATTTGAGTGATATCCTGCTTTTGATTGAGATTGTCTTTCTTTTGACATATATTAATTAATTTAATATAGTCTTATAAGAATACAAAAATAAATAGATATAATTACATTTTCTTTTTTGATATAATTTTATTTGCACTAAAATAAATAACTCCGCAAGATGACAATTTTATCCTTTATATGAGATTATTTTATTTATCTGGTAAATATTCTTCAACGTCATTTAAAATATCATCAACCATATCTAAATTATCCGAATTAAGATAAAAATTTATTTCTGAAGCCATTAAAACAATATTCCCAAGTTTATTCTTTTCTATTTTTTGTTTCACTAAAATCCACCATAATTGTTGGCAAATTTCGGAAAAATAATCTATTCTTAAAATTTTATTTTTAAAATCGTTATACGAATCAATAAAAATATTTTCAATATCAATTAAAGAATATTTCTTTTTTGAAAAATATTTTTTTATAATATCTGGACTAAGAGTAACTTCAGTGACTTTCTTTGTATCCCAATTATATATTTTTGACATATATTTCCAATTCTTTTAAATTTTCTTTAAATTCGTCTGAATTATTTTTTTTAAATAATTGTTAACTAATTTATTCATATTTAAAATTTTAAGATTACAACTGATACTCTTTGATGATTGCTTGCCAAAAATCTGAAACTGTATCAACTTCTTGATTTTTTGTTTTTTGTAAAATTTTGAAATTATTATACAAAGTACCGTTGATAAAAAATTGATGAATAAATTTGGCGACATTATGGCTACCATAAGGCAATAAAACTCCCCTACCATACGGAGAAAGTAAATCATTTCGGTGAAGATAATTTAAATTATCATATTCCTGACGACCAATTGGAGTAGCAAAAAACAAAAAAGAACCACCGATAGAATCATTTGTTAATAAAGCTTTGAATGCTTGTTCGCTAGGTTTGGTAATTTCGGCAGCAATAACATTTTTTTGATAAATATTATCATACAAATCAACTGTATTTTGATAACTTTCTGCAGTATATAAATTAAGATATTTTTTGGTTCTTATATTAATAATAAAATTATCAGTAAATGGAGCTTGACGACAAACAATATGAAAAAAATATCGACTGGATAATTTATGAAGTTTTTCAGTTAATTTAATAAAAAAATTAGTTCCGACAGCAGCCCCTGAAATAGGAATCATAATATTTATGGGAGAATTTGATTGAGGATTATATTGATCTAATCTTTGAGTGATTTGATCTGGTGCTAATTGTTTAGCCAAACAAGGACTGACTGGATAGTCAACAACTAAAAATTTAACTGGTTTTAGTTTGGCACTACGCCCATATTTTTGTAATTCATCAACAGTATATTGACTAGGAGCAATAATTAAATCAGCCACATCAACGTACCAAATATATTGAGGAGAATCGTCAGTGATTTGAACAACTAATTTAATATCAACCTTAAATTCCTTTTCTAATAGTGGTTTGAGCATACCAATCTGGTAAGCTAATCCAAAATGAGTGGCAACAATAATTATTCTGGAAGGAGATGAATTTAAAGATTTAATAAGAGAAGTTAATTCGGAAAAAATATTTTCAGGATTAGATTTTAAAAACTTACGATAAAGATAAGTAAAAACTCTTTGAGGAGAACCGCCTTGAAACCATTCCATAATATGTCTGGCAACAACATTTAAACTGCCTAATCGATGGATATATTCAATACTGGGATCATTGGGTGAAAATATAAGGGAATTAAAATTATCTGGAATACCGTCTCGAAGAGCATTAGTAACTCGAATATGACCTAGCCCTGTGGGAGCGTAGGTAAAGACAACTAATGGTTTTGACATGATAAGAATAGTGTAGCAAAAGAAAATAAAAAACTTTTGTTATATACTCTAGATCATGCGAAAAAAAATAAATGGATGGTGGTTTGGAGTGGTAATTTTATGGATTATATTAATAACATTAGGATTAGTTTACAAAAACTATAATCGAATGGTAGTTAAGATAAATAAATCAGATGAAGTTTTTAATATAACACCGACAGCAACACCAACACCTGATCCATTAGCTCCCTACTCTATTTTGTTAATGGGATATGGCGGAGGAATCCATGAGGGAGGAAACTTAACTGATTCGATTATATTGGCTGAAATTAGACCACGAGACGAAGTAGTAAGATTAATTTCAATTCCTCGTGATTTATGGGTACTAATTCCGGTGAGTGAAACAGAAAATGTGAGTCGAAAAATTAATGAGGCTTATGTAATAGGTCTTGATGATAAAAAATATCCTGATAAAAAAACTGAATTTACTGGCCAAGCGGGTGGAGGTCAGATGGCAAAATATGTAGTGGAGCAAGTGACTGGAATAAAACCAGATTATTTTACGATAATTGATTTTGATGGATTTGTAAAAATTATTGATACGTTAGGTGGAATCGATATTAAATTAATTAAAGAATTTAATGATCCTTATTATCCAATTGAAGAAAATATTAATGATTTGTGTGGAAAATCAGAAGAAGAAATAAAATCTTTGGAAGCAACAA
This sequence comes from uncultured Gammaproteobacteria bacterium, assembly GCA_964537905.1. Lineage (GTDB taxonomy): Bacteria > Patescibacteriota > Microgenomatia > UBA12405 > UBA12405 > WARW01. The sequence goes on along the minus strand of CAZICU010000002.1, from coordinate 21,728 downwards.
TGTCGGGCGATAAATTAGACCAACAATTCAGTTGTAGATATGAAAATCTACATTTTGATAAAGGAATTCAACATATGGATGGAATAACTGCTTTAAAATATACTAGATCAAGACACTCAACTATAGATGGAGGGGATTTTAATCGATCAGAAAGACAAAAATTAGTAATAACGGCTATCAGAGATAAAGTTATAAATGTTGGATTTATTTCTAAAATTGTACCAACGGTTAAAACTTTAACAAAACATATTAGAACTGATATTGATTTTTTAAAAATGAGTGAATTAGTTATAAAAATACCAGAAGTGTCGGAATATAAAATAATTTCAATAACTTTAACAGATGCAAACGTCTTAAAAAATACCAAAGCAAGCACGGGTCAGTTTATTTTATCCCCAAAATTAGGTGAAAATGATTTTTCTGAGGTTCAAAAGTTTATTGAAAACAACGGAATTTTGACAATTACACCAATAACAACAGTAAGCCCAGTAATTGAAAAAAAAATCTGATATAATACTTGGTCTTTAAATTAGAAAAAATTAACAAAAAAATAATGAAAAATTTTGGAAATGACCGTGGATTTAAAAATTTTAGCGACAGAAGTTTTGGCGGGGGAAACCGAGGCCGAAGTTTTGGTGGCAACAGAGGCGGATTTGATCGAAATCGAAATGATCGACAAATGTACGATGCTGTTTGCGATAAATGCGGTAAAGAGTGTCAGTTACCTTTTATGCCAACTGGTGAAAAACCAGTTTATTGCAGTAATTGTTTTGAAAAAACTAGTGGACGTGAAGGTGGTAGTGAAAGAAGTTTTGGTGGTAATAGAGACTTTGGTGGAAATAATCGCCGATTTGAAACTAGAGATACAAAAGATTATCAACAAGATAACACGAGAACTGAATTGGAAATGATTAATCAAAAACTTGAAAAGATTTTAAATATTTTGAATTCTCAAAAAATTAATCCAGTAATGGAAGTAAAAAAAATCAAAAAAGTTAAAAAAGTTGAGGCTCCAATAGAAGAAACTCAAGAATAAAAATAAATTTATTTAAATTTTAAAACTCCCCTTAATTGGGGAGTTTTTTTGTTAAGATAAACCCTCCCCTAACCCCTCCAAGGGGAGGGAAATTCTTTTTTTACCCTGCCCATGGCAGGGTGAGGATTTTTAGATTTGGAACTGGCCGTCTTAATCAAACCCCTCAGTCTCACTTCGTTCGACAGCTCCCCTTGATGAAAGGGAGCCTTTTTATATTTAAATTTTGAATTCCCCATTTTGATAGAGAATAATTTCTTTGCCATTTTTTAAAGTGGCGGTGACAGTGCGATCGGTGGTGGCAATAATATCGGTATGAACAGCAGAATCATTAAAACCTAAATCTTCCCAGTCTTTTTGGTTTAATTTGTTATTTTTTTTAGAATAAGTATCCTTGTAGGCCGAACCGAGAGCAATATGGGTGTTACCAAATTGACCACCGAAATTTTCATCATAAAGGGTTTCGGCCATAAATTTAGTTATTTTAGAAAAACGTTTATCAGTTAAAGAAAACTCCCCTATTTTATCGGAATTTTCAATTTTAATTAGTTGTTTTAAAAATTTTTCACCATAACCAGCTTGAGCATCGACAATTATGCCATCTTTAAAAGTTAATTTAATATTTTTAATTAAATTACCTTGACGATAAAGCGGTTGATCAAAATAAATATAACCGTTGGTACCGCGCCAATCTGGTGAAGTAAAAATTTCAAAACTAGGAATGTTGCGACCGCCGCCGCCTAGCCATTGACGATTTTCCCCGATAGTAATGTTTAAATCAGTATCTTGGGCTTTAATGTTAACTTTGATTATTTCTAGTTTATTTAATTTTTTTCTAATTTGAGTAGATTTTTCTTGAACTCGTTGCCATTTTTCAACTGGATTTTTATATTCTAAAAAACAGGCTTTAATAATTTGATGCCAGGCTTCTTTAAGAGTAAGACCGGCTTCTTTAGCCATAGCAGGAGTGGCATACATACCAATAGTCCAGGTTAGTTTGCCTTTATTTTCTTTGGCATCACGCCAGTCTTTGTATGGTTTAAAAACCAAATTTCGATCCATTATTTTTTTAGGATCAATGCCCTCTAATTCGTGATAATTAGTTTCGGCCAAAATCATTAAAAAATGATCGGCTTGTTTAACCCGACCTTTTAAAAAGGTAGCTGGAAAAAATTTTAACTGATCATCATCAGCTAACTCAAAAAATTCACGAGACATTTCATCAGGTAAATATTGAATAATAGCGTGAGCACCAGCTTTTAAAACAGCTTTTTGCAAAGAAATCAAAAGAGGTTTGGCTGATTCAGGAACTTGAAGAAAAACAACTTCGCCTTTTTTAACTCCGCAACCACTGTTTAAAGCAAAATTTACCAAAACATCGGCATAATTATCTAATATTTTGGAAGACGGATGATACATAAATTAAATTCCTAATTTCCAATATCTAATTTCCAATATTTAATTTCTAATAATCGACAAAACTTCGTCTCTTTTTTGTTCCATTAATTCTTGACTGGTAGCTTCAAGATTGAGACGAAGTAGTGGTTCAGTGTTGGATGAACGAATATTAAATCGCCATTGACCCATTTCAAAAGTCATACCATCCATTCTTTCGATAGGAGAAATAACTTTTGGACCATAAATTGCTTCAATCTTTTCTAAAACAGCGGGAACATTTTCAATTTTAGAGTTGATTTCACCAGAAATATGATACTTATTAAGCATTTCATCAACTATTGTTTCTAATGGTTTTTCGGAATGTGAAAGAAAATCTAAGAGATAAATGAAAGTTGTTAAACCAGTATCACACAAGAAAAAATCTTTAAAATAATAATGTCCTGAAACTTCTCCACCAAAATAAGCATTTTCAGCTTTCATTCTGGCTTTAATATGAGTATGTCCAACACGATTAGCAAGAGGTTTTCCACCAGCGGCGAGAATTGTTTCTGGAACTACCTTGGAGGCACGAATATCATAAACAATACTACATCCTGGATATTTTTTTACAAAATATTCAGCTAAAATGGCAGTTAAAAAATCACCTGAAATAAAACGACCTTTTTTATCAATGGTAAAAAATCTATCACCATCCGGATCGAACATAATACCAAAATCACTCCCTTCAGAAGGAACTCTTTTTTGAATTTCTACTCTATTCTCGGCTAATAACGGATCACCTCCGTGATTGGGAAAATTACCGTCAATCTCCCAAAACATAGGAATTATCTCAACTGTTGGTAATTTATCATCAATTAATTTTAAGAAAGGACCAACCATACCGTTAGCGGTATCAGCATGAATCTTAAAATTTTTAATTTGAGAAATATCTATTAAAGATAAAACATAATCAACAAATTCCTGACGAATATCTTGAACCTCAATTATTCCTGGATTAACAGAATCAGTAGGTAAATTATCGTTTAGAATATATTCTTTAATTTCTTTGATTCCAGCCTCACCAGATAATAATTCAGGAATTTTTTTTACCATTTTGAAACCAGTATATTCTTTGGGGTTATGACTGGCAGTGACAGTAATGCCGGGAAGATCACGAGTTTGACAGGCATAATAAAAAGAATCAGTGGAAGCTAAATCTATGTCAATAACACTAACTCCAACTTTGGTTAAACCATCAATTAAAGCTTTTTTCATTGATTCCCCAGAAAGACGACCATCACGAGCAACAATAACTTTTTGGGGAAAATTTAAATATTTAGCAAAACCACGGCCAATTTTTTCAGCTAATTCTTCGTCAGCTTGAACAGGGTAAACAGCCCGAATATCGTAAGATTTAAAAATAGAAGGATCAAGATTGATCATAATTTAATTAAGAATTAAAAATTAATAATTAATAATAGGCTGGGTAAGCTAATAATAACACAAAAACCCACCCCTGACCCCTCCCTTGACAAGGAGGGGGATGATAAAATTGGCTATGGATCAAATTAAATATGATGATTTTGCCAAAGTAGAATTTTTGATTGGTGAGATAAAAGAAGCCATAGAAGTTGAAGGGTCGGAAAAATTACTGAGACTGCAAGTGGATTTTGGTGAAGAAAATTTGAGAACAGTATTTTCAGGAATAAAAAAGTGGTATTCCCCTACTGATTTGATTGGTAAAAAAACTGTATTTGTTACCAATATAATTCCGAGAAAAATTATGGGTGAATTATCAGAAGCAATGATTTTTGCCTCCTCCGCTGAAGCTACGGATGGCCAAGGGGTGCTTACCGAAATAGTGAGTTTATTGATTCCAGATCAAGATTTACCAGTTGGATCAAAGGTTTTTTAAAATGAAAATAATAAAAGATTTAAAACAAATTATCTTAAAAGCAGTTGAGAATAGTGGTTTTAAAGTAGATAAAGAAAAAATTAAATTGGAACATCCAAGTGATATTAATTTTGGTGATTATTCAACAAATATAGCCATGGTTTTGGCCAACCAGGATGGAAAAAATCCAAGAGAATTGGCTAATTTAGTTTGTCAGTCTATCACCTTATCAGATAGTCAGTTAATAAAAAAAATAGAAGTAGCCGGGGCGGGATTTATAAATTTTTATTTAAAACCGGAAGTGATGATTGAAGAGGCAGAAACGATAAATTATGACGTGGAATTTAGAAATAAATTGAGCGAATACGGTAAAAACAAAACTATGGTGATTGACTATTCGGCACCAAATATTGCAAAACCATTTGGAATTGGACATTTAAGATCGACAGATATTGGCCAGGCAATTTATAATCTGTATAAAATTTTGGGGTGGAATTGTATTGGGGATAATCATATTGGTGATTGGGGGACGCAATATGGAAAACTGACAGCTGCAATATCTAGATGTCAGATGTCAGATCCTAGATTTCAGATTTTTGAAAATAAGTTTGATATTAATAAATTAACAATAAGTGATTTGGAAAAACTTTATGTGGCGTTTCATAAAGAGGCAGAAATTGATGAAAGTTTGATTGACGAAGGTCGTGATTGGTTTGCCAAATTGGAAAACGGTGATAAAGAAGCCCGAGAAATTTGGCAAAAATGTATTGATATTTCCTTATTGGAATTTGAAAAAGTGTATCAAATTTTAGGGGTTCAGATAGATTTTATTCACGGTGAAAGTTTTTATAGTGAAATGTTACCCGAAGTAATGAAAGAAATTGAATCAAAAGGAATTACAAAAAAAAGTGAAGGAGCAATGATTGTCGAGCTACCAAATATGCCACCAGCAATGTTGCAAAAGTCAAATGGAACGACAACATATTTCACCAGAGATATGGCAACAATTAAATATAGAATAGAAAATTGGAATCCAGATTTGATTGTTTATGAAGTGGGTGTTGACCAACAATTACATTTTAGACAAGTATTTGAAACAGCAAAGTTGATGGGTTGGACCCGCAACTGCGGGTTGGTACATGTGGCTCATGGGTTAATTCGTTGGCCGACAGGAAAATTTTCGACTAGAAAAGGTGACACAATTCACTTGTCAGACGTAATTGAAAAGGCTATGGATGAGGCGAAAAAAATTGCCGAAAAAACTAGTGTCAATAGAGATTTGACAGCAACGGAAAAAGAAGAAATGATAAAAGTAGTGGCTTTGGGAGCAATTAAATTTAGTGATTTAGTATCCGACCCTAGAAAAGATGTTATTTTTGATTGGAATAAGATTATGAGTTTGGATGGTGATTCGGGGCCATACTTACAATACACTTATACTAGATGTAAAAGTGTGTTGAATAAAACAACGATTAAAGAACAAAAAAATATTAATAATATTCCGGAAAATATTAACCAAGATGAAATGGCTTTGGTGAGAGAGTTTTATAAATTTGAAGAAAAAATTACTGAAGCGGCTGAAAGATTTTCACCATCAGTAATAGCCGAATATATTTTGGGGGTAGCCAGAAAATATAATGAATTTTATGCTAAAAATAGAATAATTGACCAAAAAGAAGAAGTATTTAGAATATTTTTAACTAAAACTACGGCTAGTGTAATTGAAACCGGACTAGACCTATTGGGGATAGAAACGGTAGAAAAAATGTAAGACTATTTAATAAAAATTTTTTTGTAAATTTCGGAATAGTGAGATACAGGGATGAATTTGATGTCTTTTTTGACTTCTTTGGGGATTTCAACTAAAGATTTGGCATTATCTTGGGGAATAAAAATAGTTTTGAGTCCGGCTCGATGAGCAGCGATGGATTTTTCCTTAAGACCACCAATCTCTAAAATGTTTCCCCGAAGAGTAATTTCACCAGTCATCCCGACTTCTTTGGAAATAGATACACCTTTGAGAGCAGAAACTAAAGCAGTAGTAATAGCACCGCCAGCACTGGGACCATCTTTGGGAGTGGCACCTTCGGGAACATGGATATGAATATCAATTTTATGAAAATCTTGTTTAATTCCAAATTCTTTTGATTGAGAGCGAACAAAAGATAAAGCGGCTTGACAAGATTCTTTCATAACAGAGCCTAATTTTCCAGTTAAAATAAGTTGGCCACGGCCCGGCATAATATTAACTTCAATAAACAAAATATCACCACCAACAGAAGTCCAAGCTAAACCAGTAGAAACACCAACTTCGTCTTTTTTACCTTTAAGAGTAGCAGAAAATTTTTCTGGACCTAAGAATTTTTTAAGAAGAAGGGAATTGTTTAAATCAATTGGAGTTTTTTTATCAGTAACAATTTTTTTGGCGGCTTTGCGGAAAAGTGAAGAAATAGTTCGATCAAGACTACGAACTCCAGCTTCACGAGTGTATTTTTCAATAACATATTTTAAAGTTTCATCTTTGATAGAGACAATGTCTTTTGACTGTAAACCATTAGCTTTTAACTCTTTTTTAACTAAATATTTTTTGGCAATATTAAATTTTTCATCAAGAGTGTAGCCAGAAAAATTGATAATTTCCAAACGATCACGAAGAGGACCAGGAATAGTAGAAATATCGTTGCCGGTTAAGATAAAAAATACTTTAGAAAGATCAACCGGGAAATCAACGTAATGATCGGTGAATTCTCTGTTTTGTTCTGGATCAAGAGTTTCAAGTAAAGCAGATGAAGGATCACCTCGATAATCAGAACCAATTTTATCAACTTCGTCGAGCATAAAAACAGGATTCATTGATTTAGCTTCTTTTAGACCTTTAATAATTCGACCAGGCATAGCGCCAACATAAGTTCGACGATGACCCCGAATTTCAGCCTCATCACGAATACCACCAAGAGAAGCACGAACAAATTCACGACCAAGAGCTTTAGCAATGGATTTACCTAATGAAGTTTTACCAACACCCGGAGGACCAATAAAACAAAGAATGTTGGCAGTACCAGAAACATCTTCATTTTTTTTGGTTTTTAGTTTATTTTTTAATTGAATAACTGCTAAATATTCAAGAATTCTTTCCTTAACATCTTTGATGCCATAATGATCTTCGTCAAGAATTTTGGTGGCTTTGGGTAATTTAACATCAGATTTGGAATATTTATTAAAAGGTAACTCAACTATGGTTTCAAGATAAGTTTTAATATAACTAGCTTCGGGAGCCATTGATCCCATTTCCATAAGTCGATCAAGTTCTTTTTTAAGTTTTTTACGAATATCTTTGGAAACATTAAGATTTTTTATTTGTTTTTCTAAATCATCAAATTCACCACCGGTACTTTGACCGAGACGTTTTAATTCTTTTTCAATTTGACGTTTTCTTTCTTCTAAAACATTACGTTTAATACCAGTGTTGAATTTTTCTTGAGTTTTTTCTTCAATTGAACGTTCCAGTTCGGCAATTTTCATTTCTTGAATTAAAAATTCAGTGACAGCTTTGAGACGTTGACTAACTAATAATGTTTCGAGTAATCCCTGTTTTTCGGACATTTTAGCATCAAGAGAAAAAGCAACTTGATCAGCTAAATCACTACTAGAAACACCATTACTAAGTTGCATCATAGCCGGTAAATCAAGTTGACGACCTAAAGAAAAAGCTTTTTTAAGTTGACTTAAAAGAGTTTCTGAGGATTGTTGAACTTCAGTTAGAGATTCTGGAATAATCGGTAAATCAACATATTCGGCTAAAAAAAAGGGATCAGTTTTAAGAAGATTGACAATATTAACTCGAGAAATACCTTTGACAATAGCATGAAGATTACCATCAGTTTGAAGAACATGTTCGATTTTGGCTAAAACTCCAACGTTATAAAGATCATTTAAGTTGGGATTATCGATTCGAGAATCTTTTTGAGTGGTAATAATGACTAATTTGTTAGTATTATCATAAGAATGAAGAAGTGAATTCATGGATTCTTTACGACCAAAAAAAAGTGAAGTCTCAACTGAAGGAAAAAGAATAATATTACGTAAAGGAATCAAAGGAAGAACTTTACGAACAGGTTGTAAGGTGGTAGTTTCTAGTGGATTTTGTTCCATATATTTAGCAGTCTATCATTGACATTGCTAAGTGTCAAATGTTTTTATAGTCTTTTTATTTTACCTGTAAAAAAATGGTTTACAACTGTCAAAAAAAATTTTATATAGGTAAAAAAAGAGATATGGAATAAATGGTTTTAAACCATATCTCTTTTTAAATCATAAACTTAATGGAATTTTATATCTAAAAGTAATTGTCTCTGTATTCGTAATTTAATAAAATTACTTATATTTTTATTAAAAATATTAACTCCTCCTTTTCCTAAATCGATTTTTATTTTTTTCTTTTTCCAAAGAAAGGTTATACGCAGAATATTTTGGACTTGTTTGTAGTTTACCTTGTATTTTTCTAAACCGGGAAATGCCTTTTTAAAAAAACTTTCTAATTTCTCTTTTGACATAAATAATAAAGGTGACAGACATAACGGTGATTGTTCCAAAATGATCACTCCTTTTTTTAAATTATGTTTTATATAAAAGTTCTAATGAACTGAATTTTAAGTTTATGATTTTAAGGTTCTGCTTTAAAATAAATCGCTTTGATTTATAAAACATTTTGTATTGTAATATTTTTTATTAAAAAGTCAATTTTATGGCAAAATTTGGTAAAATATGCTGAATGCAAAAAATAATTGAAGTAATTAAACCAAAAATTGGAAGGGTAGTATTGGTGGGTCGGCCAAATACTGGCAAATCGAGCCTACTGAATGCGATCATGTCGCAAAAAGTAGCCATTACTTCACCCCTTCCCCAAACAACCCGAAAAAATAGTCGGGTGGTTTATAGTGACGATAGAGGTCAAATTATATTTAGTGATACACCAGGGATTATTGCCAAAGTGGATGATTTAATGGGAAAAAGAATTAATCAGGAAGCACCAAAAGAATTAAATCAGGCAGATGTAATTTTATGCTTGGTAGATATTTCTCGACCTAAAAATGAAGAAGAAAATAAAGTGATTGGTTTGGTGAGAAAAGTAAAAGCAAAAAAAATTTTGGTTTATAACAAAATAGATATTGCTACTGGTTCAAAAGATCATTTACCAGAATATAACTATTTGGAAGATGAATTTGATAAGGTAATCAGTGTAAGTGCGATTAAAGATAAAAATATTAAAGGATTAATTAATTTGATTTTTGAATTATTACCAGCAAAAATCAATAAAGAAACTGAATATAATATAAAAATTATGGATAACGGGAATAAGCCAAAGATGGGAATGAATTCAAAAGATTATGTCCAAGAAATTATTCGAGAAAAAGCTTATTTGTTTTTGAGAGAAGAAGTTCCTTATTCGGTAGATGTCCGAGTCGATTCAATTACTGACAAAAGAAAAATGTTGGTAATTAGGGCAGTAATTTTAACTACAGCTGAAAGATATAAAAAAATGATTATTGGCCGAGGGGGTAAAAAAATTAAAGAAATTGGCTATAATGCTCGCAAAGAATTAGAACTAATGACCGAACGAAAAATTTTTTTGGAATTGATAGTAGAAATTGATAAACATTGGCCAGAAAGAGAAATTGAAAGCTAGTCAGCCTATCAGCTATTCAGATTGTCAGATATAATTATGGTAATGAAGGATATAAAAATTGCGGTGGTACAGATGGAAGTGGTGGCGGGGAGACCGGATATTAACTTTGCAAAAATTATTCGTAAAATTAAAGAAGCGAGGGAAAATAAAAATGATGTGGTGATATTTCCAGAAATGGTGGTTAGCGGATATTTACTTGGTGATGAATGGGAAAATGAAAGTTTGATAAAAAGTTTAGTGAAAATTAATGAAAAAATTAGAGAAGAAAGTGAAAAAATAACGGTAATTTGGGGAAGTGTATTGGCTGATTTTGAAAAAGTAGACGAAGATGGTAGAGTCAGAAAATATAATGCGGCATTTATAGCTCAAAATAAAAAATGGGTAAGCAACGGAGTTTTTAGAGGATATACTTTTAAAACATTAATGCCTAAATATAGAGAATTTGATGATGAAAGACATTTTTATTCAATGCAAAAATTAGCAAATGAAAAAGAAGTAAAAATTAATAAATTATTAAAACCATTTAATTTAAAAATAAGAAAAAAAGAAATTAAAATTGGGTTAACTTTGTGTGAAGATATGTGGGTTGAAAATTATACTGTTAACCCAATAAAAATTTTGGCTGATAATAGGTCGGAAATTATAATCAATATTTCAGCTTCACCATGGACATGGCAAAAAAATAATAAAAGACATAAAATTATAAAAAATTTATTATCTAAAAATCCAATAAATTTTGTTTATTGTAACAATGTGGGAATTCAAAATAATGGCAAAAACATTTTTTTATTTGATGGTAGTTCGACTATTTATAGTCGTGATGGAGAAATAATTAAAACGGCAAGACCTTATGAAGAAAATATTTTAGAAATAAAATTGGGCGAGACAAAGGTCTCCTTCGCCAAAGCTTCGGAAGGCTATAAAGATACAGAAGAATTATATGATGGATTGATTTATGGATTGAAAAAATTTTTTGAACAAACTGGAATTAAAAAAGCAGTAATCGGAATCAGTGGTGGAATTGATTCAGCTGTATCGGCAAGTTTGTTGGTAAATGCTTTGGGTAAAGAAAAAATTTTAGGAGTGAATATGCCATCAAAATTTAATTCTGATTTAACTAAAAATGCGGCAAAAAAATTAGCTGATAATTTAGAAATTGAATATAAAATAATCTCGATTCAAAATGGAGTTGATTTGACAGTCAAAGAATTACAAGAAAATAGCTTAAATGTAACTGATTTCTTAATTGAGAACATTCAAGCACGAGATAGAGGAAGCCGAATATTGGCAGGGGTAGCAGCCGCAGTTGAAGGGGTAATAATTAATAATAGTAATAAGACAGAAATGGCTTTGGGTTACACTACCCTTTATGGTGATATGAATGGGGCAATTTGCCCATTGGCTGATTTGTATAAATGGGAAGTTTATCAACTGGCGAAATATATAAATAAAATTAACAATAGAGAATTGATTCCAAAAGAAATTTTTGAAGTAGTACCATCAGCAGAATTAAGTGATAAACAAGATGTAACCAAAGGTAAAGGCGATCCAATCCTTTATCCTTATCACGATAAATTAGTAAGAGCCTGGGTAGAATTTAGAAAAGATCCAAAAGAAATTTTAGAATGGTACGATAAAGGATTAATTGAAAAAGAAATGAAATTAGAAGAGGGGTTAATTAAAAAATATTTTTTAAACAGATTGGAATTTAAAAATGATTTAGAAGAAAAATGGAAACTATTTAAATTAAGTTATTTTAAAAGAATTCAAGCACCACCAATAATAGCGGTTAGCCGTCGAGCTTTTGGATTTGATTTGAGAGAATCCCAAAATGGGACATATTTAATTGACAGAAGTTTTTAATTCCTTTAGACTTAAAGTGTTATTTAATTAAAATAAAAATGTCAAAAACAGGAAAATTTTTTTTAACGGGGTTATTAGCGGCGACGGTTGGTGCTGTAGGAGGATTGCTTTTAGCCCCACAATCAGGTAAAAAAACTAGAGAGGATATAGTTAAAATGTTGGCTAAACTAAGTAAAGAAGTTCAAACTGGAGCAAAAGACACAAAAGCAAAAGTAGAAGAAGTTTTTGGAGAAGCAACTGAAGAAGCAGTAAATAAATACAAAAAAATTAAAACGGCAGTAATGAGTAAAGTAGCTGAGGTAAAAACAGCCGGTAAAGATATTGATAAAGAAAAGTACGCCATGATTATTGGAGATGTTATAGAAGAATATAAAAGTGATTTTAAAACAACCAAAGATGGAGCAGTAAAACTATTAAATCAACTTAAAAGAAATTGGAATAAAGTAAAAAGAGTTTTAGCTTAATTTTTGAGAAATTAAGTCACTAAGTTTTTTGATACTATCAGTATCGATGATAGAGGTAATTATTTTAGCGCCGATTTTCTTTTGAATTGATTTAATTTCTTTATCGTTTAAAATATCTGATTTAGTAAGAACAATGATTTCTGGTTTTTGAGATAAAACAGAACTGTAATTACTAAGTTCTTGACGAATTGTTTGATAATCTTTTAGGGGATCAAGTGATTCGGCCGAAACACAATGAATTAATAAACTAGTCCTTTCAATATGTTTGAGAAACTTAACGCCTAATCCACGGCCGTCAGCAGCACCTTCGATAAGACCAGGAATATCGGCAATAATTAGACCGCTTTTGGTAACTCCTAAATTTGGTTCAAGGGTAGTAAAAGCATAATTAGCTACTTTGGCATTAGCCGAAGTAAGTTCATTTAATAAACTGGTTTTACCAGCATTGGGTAATCCAATTAAACCAATTTGAGCAATAAGTTTGAGTTGTAAGAAAAGTTTTTTAGGAGTACATTTGTAACCTAATTCTCGTTCTTGAGGTGTTTGATTAGTAGATGAACGGAACATGTAATTACCCTTACCACCGCTACCACCACGAGCCATGAGAACTTTTTGGCCGACTTGAGTAACTTCGATAGAAGTACCGTTGTCATACATGGCCACAGTACCAACAGGGACTTGGATAATTAAATCGTCACCACCTTTGCCGGTACGATTGTTGCGATCTCCTGGTTGACCAGGTTGAGCGGCATAAACTTTGGCATGACGAAATTGATTTAATTTGGAAATATCTGAAACACCTTCGAAAAAGACAGAACCACCATCGCCACCATTTCCCCCATCTGGGCCACCTTTGGGGCGGAAAGCATCGTTATAAAAATGGACAATACCATTTCCACCGTCACCACCTTTAATAGTAATATTGACTTCGTCGATAAGCATGAGGGTATTATATCCTATTTATTGAGTAATAATCTAATTTTTAATTTATAATTTTAATTTTTAATCAATTTTAAAATTTAAAATTATTTGTTAGTAACGAGTTGGCCACAGGCAGCGGAATAAGATTGACCAAAAGATTTTCGGAGAGAATATTCAACTCTGTATTGATTGAGATAATTCATAAAAAGTTTTTGTTGATCTTTGGTAGCGGGAATAAGACCGTCATCAACCGGATTGAGAGGAATAAGATTAAGAAAAAATAAACGATGAGAATGAAGAAAATCAGCTAATAATTTGGCGTCCGTTGGAGAAGTATTTTGGTTAGTTAAAGCATATTCAAAAAATAATTGACGGTTGGTGTGATTGACATAATACAAACAAGATTTTTTGAGTTCGTCGAGATTATATTGCCGAGCAATAGGCATAATTGACTCACGATATTTTTGATTGGCAGAATGAAGAGAAACAGCGAGATTAATTTGAGTGTCTAAATTAGTAAATTCAATAATTTTATCAGCAATGCCAGCAGTAGAAATACTAATTTTGCGAGCACCAATATTAAGACCACTAGGTGAATTAATAATTTCAAGAGCGGCCAGCAAGTTATCCCAATTTAAAAATGGTTCACCCATACCCATGAAAACGACTCTAAACCCTCCCAAAAATCCCCTCATTCCCCTTTGACAAGGGGAGGAACTACACCCTCCATCTCCCTTAACAGGACGGGGAGAATTATTTTTATAATTTAAATGATTTTTCCAAAATAAAATCTGGTCAATAATTTCGTCAGTAGTTAAATTGCGTTGGAAACCCATTTTGCCAGTGGCACAAAATTGACAATTAAGAGCACAACCAACTTGGGAAGAGACACAAGCAGTGATCCAATCTTCATAATCCATAAGAACAGTTTCAATTGATTGACCATCAGATAATTTTAGGAGAGTTTTTTGAACTGAATTATCACCGATAGTTTTTGTTTCGGAAACAGACAAGAGAAAAAATTTTTGGGAAAGTTTGGCACGTAAATCCTTGGACAAATCAGTCATCTGATCAAAATTAGAGTAACGACCAGAAAAATAATTCTTAACAATTTGGCGGAAACGAAACGGCGGAAGATTTTGAGAATCTAAAAAAGTTTTGAGTTGATTTAAATCCATTTAATTATGCCTTGTCGATGGCATTAATGTAATCCTGTTTTTGACGAAAACCGACAATAGTTTCGACTGGTTGACCATCTTTGAAGATCATAACAGTAGGAATGCCGGAAACACCATATTTACCAGAAAGTTCTTGGGCTTGATCAACATCAACTTTGACAACTTTGACATCAGTTAACTCATGACTAAGTTCTTCAATAATTGGGCCAAGCATTTGGCAAGGACCACACCAAGGAGCCCAAAAATCGACTAAAACTTTACCTTTGAATTCAAGAACTTCTTTTTGGAAATCATTTTGAGAAATATTTTGTGCCATAGATGGATTATAAACTATTATTTGGTTTTTACTAATTTGGCAGTATAAATTATTTGACGAACTACACCGTCTGGACCTTCAATTTGATTGGTACCAGAAAGAGCCACATATTGGGCTAAATAATCTGATAAAGCAATTTTTAATTCTTTGGCTTGAATTTGATTTTCTTTAAGTTTGTCGAGAGTCGATTTGGCTTCGGGAGCACTAAGAACATTTTGTTTAGCAGAAGTTTTTAACTTGGCTTGTTTTTTGGATTCTTTTTCGATCTCTTGATATTCGGCATTATTTTCTAAAAGAGCATCAATCATACTTTTTTGCTCATGTAGTTGACGACTAATTTCATCGAGTCGAACAGTAGCGGTATTTATAAGTGATTCAATATTGAGTAAATTTTGAACTTGATTTTCGTCTGGCATATCTTTAACTTTATCAATCTTGAAATTGATCTTCAAGGGACAAAAGTTCTTTGACTGAGTTTAATCTAACAAGTTTCATTCTGAGTGACTTTGCATTAGGAAAATCAGAAGTATAAAGCAAAAAATGTTTGCGAAGACTATCAAAACAGCGGTTGCAAAAAACTTCTTGAAAGATTTGAGCGTGAAGTAACATAGCCGAAAATTTTTCTTGTGGTGTGGCAACATGATCATTAAAGACCCAAGGATTACCACCAGCGGCACGACCGATTAGTACCCCATCAACCCCATACTTTTGACAGTATTCAATTCCTTGCTGACGATTTTGAATATCACCATTGCCAAATATTTTTATACCCGTACCTTTGGCTAAATTAACAACTTTTTGAATTTCACTCCAATCAGCTTGACCAGCGTAGGCTTGTTTGAGAGTTCGACCATGAATAGTTAAAAAATCAATTGGTTGGGCTAACAAAATTGGAATCCAGGTTTCAATAATTGGTTCGGAGGTACCGAGACGAGTTTTGACGGAGAGAGTTGGTTTTAAACCCTTTCCTTCGCTTCGCTCAGGTTTTTCCCTTAAAAAGGGAAAATTTAACTTTGAATAATTTTGATTATGTTTAATAACATCTAAAGTTTTTTGATTAAGACCAAGGTTAGTAATTGTGACTTTACCCGAAAACCAATCATCAATCCCCTGCTTAGCAGATTGAATAATTTGAACGGCCAATTCAGATTTACTAATTAGAGCAGCACCGCTGCCGTGTTGAGTGACGGTTTTGGCGGGACAACCCATATTAATATCAATACCATCAAAACCAAGTTCAGATAAGATAATGGCTGATTTGTAAAAACTGTTAGGATCTTTACCAAATAATTGACCAATAATAGGACGTTCTTCGGAAGAAAATAAAAGAGTATCGTATAGTTTGATGCCGCCGCGAGAAATACCTTCAGCGCTAACAAATTCAGTAAAAATTAAATCGGGTTTAGCAATTTTGGTCTGAACCAAACGAAAAGCTTCGTCAGTAATGCCATCCATAGGAGAGAGAGCGATGATTGGAATGTCTAAACCCTTTTCGGATAAACCGGTTTTTCCCTTAAAAAGGGAAACTTTTATTTTGCTATTTAATGACATTTATTTCCCCTTCTTTGATTTGGCGGCAAACTTGGCTCCGACACGTGATCCAAAAGCCCGTTGTTTAAAAACAGTAGAACGGACATGAAATGGAGAGCTACCTAAATATTCAGGTTTTTGCCCTGGTCGAGGACGAAATTTTTTTTTGTTGGGATTTATTTCTGGAATAAATTTGGGGGTATATTCACCAGTAGTATTGCGATTAAGTGATTTACCTAAAGAATTAAATACTGGTTTACCTCCTTTATATTTTCGAGAACGCCGTGAATCTGATGAATTAAAAGGTTTGTTAAATTCTGATCGAGATTCTGAATGATTAAAAGATGATGGTGAGGAATTAGTATGAGCCTGAAAACGGCGATTTTGATACTCGGAGATGTCAGAATCTGGATGAGGTAAATAATTTAAAGCCTGGCGACGATTAGGATGTTTTTCGAGGGCTTCTTGGTGACGAGCTTGCCCTTCGGGAGTTAAAAATGGATCGGGTTGAGCATAATCAACAATAATACTGCGATCACCTAAATGAAAATTATGGTATTTTTCTTTGGCACGAATAGCATCATCTAAATTTTCATATTCAATATAACCCATACCACGGCTTTTACCCCAACGATTATGCATAATGCGAATAGAAATAATTTTTCCTTGGGAAATAAATAAATCCAAAAGCTCACCCTCGGTAAAGCGATAAGGTAGACTGCCGATAAATAATCTTTTAGAGACAGGTTTGTTTTCGTTCATAGTTATGAGTTATTATAACCTATGATTAAATTTGAAGTACTGGTTTTAGGCCAACTAGAGACAAATTGTTATATTGTTTGGGATGAAAAGACAAAAGAAGGATTGGTAATTGATCCGGCTGATGATGGAATAGCAATTTCAGAAGAAATTGAAAGTAAGAAAATTAAATTAATAGGAGTGATTATGACTCATGGACATTTTGATCATTCCTTGGCGGCTTTGGATTTAAAATTGATGTATAAAGTGCCAATTTATGTTAGTTCAAAAGATAAATTTATATTGGACAGACAAGATGAGACGGCAAAACATTTTTTAAAATTAGAAAAGCAAATTCCAAATTTAATAAAAATTGATAAAGATTTGGATAAAATTAAAGAAATTATTTTGGGAGAAAGTAAATTAGAAGTCATAAAAACTCCGGGGCATACACCAGGATCGGTATGTCTTTACTATAAATCAACTCTGCCATCCATTGAAAAAGGAGGGTTGTTATTTTCTGGAGATACATTGTTTAAAGATTTGAGAGGCAGAACTGATTTTAAATATGGATCAACAAAAAAAATTTTTGAAAGTTTAAGAAAATTAATGAAATTACCTGAAGAAACAGATGTTTTTTCGGGACATGGTGAAGCAACAGCTATTGGACGAGAAAAAGAAAGATATGTTTTTTAAAATTAGCTATTTTTAAGATTATTGATAGTTTCGTCAAAATTATTGATGTGATCTTGTTTAATACTTTCGAGAAGTTCGACTAAAAGACTGTTCATATATTGTTTGACTCCTTCGGCTTGTTGGGAAGTTAATTTTAACTCTTGAATTAATTGTTCGATGGTTTGCATTTGGTTAAATTATAACATCTGAAGTATAATTGTGAAATTCTACTGCTCTGTCGTCTAATGGTAGGACAGTCGGCTCTGAACCGACTAATTGTGGTTCGAATCCATACGGAGCAACCAAGTTGTTAAATCGTGACATTTTTGCATCCCATTAAATAATGAATAGGGTTTTTTTAGGTTTATTTTTTGAATATTATCTTTAAAAATAGTACAGTTCCAAAGTACTGATCTAATTAAATTAGATTTTCCAATATCATCATTTTTTACAAATGTATTTTCTAGGGTAATTAGCTCATTTTTTAATTTTATTATCGGTTCCAAAGTGCTTGAATGGTTATTTATAGTTTTTAGATTTTCTTTTATTAAAATATTTTCATTTAATAATTTATTTCTGTTCTTTATGTATCTATCTTTTTCAATAAGGTTTTCCATATAAAGTTCTTCTAATCTATCTAACTTCTTTTCGTTTTTAATTAAATCTTTTTTTAGAGTTTCTTCATAAAATTTCTTGTCTGTTTTAGAAGCTTGTTTATCAGCAATATATTTATTGAGAGAAATAGTGGCTAATTCAGGGTCTATTTGAAATTTTCTAAAAAATTCTTGAAAAATTTTTTCAATTGTTTTTTCATTAAGGTATTTTTTATGTTCTTCACAAATTCCTTTACCGTTGGTGCAATAGTAGTATTTGAATTTACCTTTTTTAATAGTGGCAGTTATTTTGCAACCACATTTATCACAAAAAAGAAATTCTCTATACCTAAACTCATGGTGATATTTTTTAGCTCTGTTTTTACCTGTTAGAACTTCTTGAGCTAGATCAAAAACACTTTTACTAATGATAGGTTTAAAATTTCCTTTATATTGAATACCGTCAAAAGTAGTTACACCATAATAAATAGGATTTTTAAGTATTTGATGAATTTTGGATTTACACACTTTTTTATTAGCTCTAGTTCTGAAACCGTTGGTATATAGAATATTACTGATTTGTTTTAAAGAGTATTTACCAGATGAATACATTTTAAAAATTTCTTTAATATATTTGGCTCTGGATAAGTCTTGAATGAGTGTACCGTGATTATTGATATACCCTATTGGTCCAACTCCACAAACATACTCTCCTTTTTGAGCCTTGGAAATCATACCTTCTTTAACTCTTTTTGAAAGATTACGAGGATAAAGGGTAGCAGTGGCTAATTCTATAGTTAAAAGAAAAAAATCATTGTAGTTAGAATAGATTCTTTCTGGAGTACGAATCTGTTTTATAATGCCTTGGTCATTTAGTTTTTGAATAAGTCCTGATTCTATAAGATTTCTAGAAATACGATCAATATGGGCGACAAGAAGACCTTCCGCTTCTCCTTTTTTAAATCGTTTGAGCATATCATCAAATTTTGGTCTATTACCGTCATCTTTAGCACTACGACTTTCTGTAATAATGTCGACTATTTCAATATCTGGATTTTTTGAAGCGAATTCTAAAAGAATTCTTTTTTGAGTGTCTAAAGACTGAACTTGATGACTAGTGTCTTCTGTTGATTTTCTTAGATATACAAGATACTTCATAGGTTTTGAGGGGGATAATCAAGTTTATCACGAAGAAAAGATAATCCCATCTCCTTTAATTTAACAAATATTTCTGAATTGTCGGTATCTTTGTCGAACATTTTTTGCGTTATTTTAGGTGATCTTTGGCATGATTGACTGATAGAGTATCTCTTTTCAAAAAATCTAAAGGTTAATCTTTGTTCATTTTTGGGATTAAATTCTTTACAAAAATATTTGGTTATATAGTTAGAAACTGCATTAAGGTTCTCGACTTTATCGATATACATAATATGTCCACCACCAATATGAACCCAAGCTTCTCTGATGACTTCTATAGGTAAGAATTGATTTAATAAAACATGCATATGCGCCAGTCCATTTTTTTGAAATTCTATTACCCAGATATACTTAAGTTTTTCACCACTATTTTTGAGATTAAATTGATAATGCTGATTCTTTTTAACATTGAAATAATTAAACTTCTTTCTTTTGATAGTGGTGATTAGGCGATTAAAGTAACTAGTAATAATATTATGAGTACGAGATTCTAAGATGTTTTCTGGACTTAATTTACTAGGATCGAGAGTAAGAGTTAGGTAACAATTAAGATTATTAAGTAAGACTACATCTTTAATTTGATAACTAATGGCTCTGGCTTTTATGGGAGCACAACGAGGACAAGTCCAAGAATTACATTTAACAAAAGTTTCTTTAATTGCTTCTAACTTACCATTCTCCCCTATTCGTAGTAGAAACTTTTTGTTGTTGCTGATATTACAAGGATATGGAGACATTCTAAAGAATTCATCTCTCATTTGTTGTTTAATGGTTTTAATATATTCACTTAGGGTAGTGTCATATTGATTAGTGGTCTGTTGAGATGATCTATTAAGAGTCAAGGATAATAAGGAGTTAGGTGGATAAGGTAGAAAGATATTTTTATCTGAACAATCTATGATATTACTTTCCTCCTGATGCGCGATGCTATCATCAGTTCGGAAAGCTTCAAGGTATTGATTAACTTTTTCTAAAATTTCTTTCCTATTTATTTCTTTAGGTTCTATTATCTTTTTGGCTGGGAAAAAGTTACTTTGTTTCACTTTGCACCTCCTTTTTTTTGGAATCGCAAAGATCTATAGATTGCTCTACCTAAAAAGTGAAGCGATTGGGAAATTTCTAAATAATCTTCATCAGTTAATTTGAGGTTATATTTACGCTTGAAAAACTCACGAATTATTTTCTCTTGATTGTTAACAGTTAACGGTGAATACATTTCTCATGTTTGGAGGAATGAAAATACAAAAAAATCTGGCAAAATTTCTTTGAAATTAGATTTATTTTATATTTTTTTGGATGACACCGTATTCACTACTGCTTTAAATACATAATAGCATATTAAAAAAATAAAAATGTGATACCAACCAACCCATAGACTCCATAAACAGGGAGCAGATTCCTGTGACTGTCTTATTTCACCCCAACCCAAAGTCGTATTATCTCACGTCCAGCTTTGCTGTCCGTGAGTACGACTTTTAAGGTTGGGATGAATGAAAAGTTGGTTGAAATGAAAAATGTCTTTATACCTTAGGGTTCGATAAAAGGTTTTTATTGAACTTGACTTACTTAAGGTTTTATTGCATCATTTATTATGAATTATATTAAGAAAACAATAACTATCTCCTTAGTTTCCTCTTTTATTTTTTCTTCGTTCTTGTTGTTAACTTTACAAATAAACAGAAAGATTAGTGAAAGTGCCTCGAAAAAAAATGTTTTGGGAGTAAGTACTGAAAGTATAACTTTATGTAAATTTATTAATTCTTTGGCAGTTAAATACTGCAATGGGAGTGTTATTATGTCATCAACTTTACCAACAACTAATAGTGTTGGGGTAACTAGTATAGGTGTAACTGCTAATGTTAATACTAAAAATACTTACTATTCTGTCGAGCCAATAAATATTACCGCAATGCCTACTGATGATGGTAAATCTGTAACAATAACCTGGATTTCTGAATCTCCATCAATAGGAAAAATTGAATATGGTACTACTGCGGCTAGTATGGTCTTAATGGCAGTAGAGTCTGGTTCAATAACAACTAATCATCGATTAACATTGACTTCGTTGAGACCGAAGACGACTTATTATTATCGAGTGAGAGTAGGAGGAAGTGTATTTGATAACGGAGGGATACCTTACGCCTTTAAAACAAAGTAATTTATATTTTGTTATTTTTTTAAGAAAGTTCCAACGTTGTCCCAGACGGTCAACAAAAGATACTTAACAAAAAGTCTAATGGCCCGCCTTCGCAAGGCTACGTCG
>CAZICU010000001.1:14006-79153 GCA_964537905.1 uncultured Gammaproteobacteria bacterium | reverse complement strand
GTTATCAATTTACTAAGAGGTGTTCGGATTCAACTTAGAATTCACAAAAATGTTATAATTATTTATGAATAAAATAAAAAATATCCCATTATTTAAAAATGAAGACAAGGAGTTTGAGTTTTGGGAGAAGGCTAATTTTTCAGATTATTTTGATTTAAGTAAAGCCAAGAGAGGGGTTTTGTTTCCAAATTTGAAATTAACGACTAAATTAGTAACAATAAGATTACCAATCGGTTTAATTGAAAGACTAAAGGTTAAGGCAAATAAAATGGATATTCCATATCAATCATTGATTAAACAAGAATTATTTCAAAGTTTAAATAAATAAACCAAATAATTGGGCAGGATATTATTTATTCGGTTTGAATTCCTAATAGCCAGAGAACAGCTTCTTTGCGGTAGCGACGATCACCACGAGCGTTGATGCGGATAGCCGGAAGTTTACCTCGTTTACCCCAGCGTTTGATGGTGAGTTTGCTGACACGAAGAAGATCAGCGACTTCGGCAACAGTCAAAAGATCAGGCAAGTTGTCGATAGAGACGCCATTGATTTTTTTTGGGGCGGATGATTGTTTCACAAGGTTGTCTTGTGATTCTGTTTGATAATCCATTTGGTGGCTCCTCTTGTATCAAAATAATGTTTAACTGTATTCAGTTAATCACATTGGATATTAGTGTGTCAAGAATGAAATCTTTCCTCTAACTCCATTCTTTGATAAGACGGGGGAAAACTAAATTTTTGAATTTCTTTTTTTGATGAATAAACAAGGAAGGGTTTAAATTAGGTTTAAATGAGGTACAATTGTTTATGATTGATAATAAGAAAGATTTTAAAATTGCCTTTTTTGGAGTTAAAAGTTGGGAAAAAGAAATAATTGAGAGAGAAATAAATAATCTAGATACTTTTGGGGTAGGAATTTATAAAGAGGAAGTTCAAGATAATTTGGAGTTAGCTTCTAAATATGAAATAATTTCACCGTTTATTTATTCCAAGTTTGACGAAAAAATTTTGGAAAAATTACCAAATTTAAAAATGATTGCCACTAGATCGACAGGAATGGATCATATCGATGGTAATTTTTGTAAAAAAAATAAAATTGAGATAGCTAATGTGCCTATTTATGGATCGAACACAGTAGCCGAATATACTTTTGCATTATTGTTGGCAATAACAAAAAAAATAGTAGTAGCTCATCAATCGGTGGAAGAAGGGGAGTTTAGTCCGGAAGGTTTAACTGGGGTAGATTTGTATGGAAAAACACTTGGAGTGATTGGATGCGGAAAGATAGGACAAAATGTAATTAAGATCGCTAGAGGCTTGGGAATGAAGGTTTTGGGAGTGGATGAATATAGAGATCCTAAATTAGAAAAAAAGACTGGTTTTAAATATACTGATTTGGAAACTTGTTTGAAAAATGCAGATTTTGTAACGTTACATGTGCCAGCGATTCCGGAAACTTATCATATGATTAATAAAAACAATATCAAATTAATGAAGAAAGGAAGTTTCTTGGTAAATACGGCCAGGGGAGCGGTGGTTGAAGCAGAAGCCATAGTTTGGGCTTTGAATAATAAAATTTTGGCTGGAGCAGGATTGGATGTGACTGAAGAAGAAATGTTGGTAGATAGTATGAGTGTAGTGATGAGTAATAAAACGTCAAAAGATAGTTTACAAGATATTTTAAGTTTTCATTTACTTCGAGATCGGGATGATGTGGTTTTTACACCACACAATGCTTTTAATACTATAGAGGCGATAGAAAGGATTGTAAAGACGACGGTGGAAAATATAAATAATTATATTAAAATTAAAAATTAATAATAATTTATGAAAGCAGTAATAATTTGTGGGGGAGTCGGTTCAAAAATGTGGCCGATGAGTCGAAGTACCATGCCAAAACATTTTTTACCATTAATTGGTAATAAATCATTATTTGAATTGAATTATGAAGCTTTGAGGAAGAAGTTTAGTCCAGAAGAAATATTTTTGCAAACAAATGAAGTTCAAGCTAAAATTGCCAAAAATTTAAAATCAGAAATTCCTGAAGGAAATATTTTTGCCGAACCGGAAATGAGAAATCAAGGTCCGGCAACTGGATTTGCGGCAGCTCAATTGATTAAAAGAGGTTTTGGTGATGAACCGTTTATTTTGGTTCAAGCGGATGTTTTAAGAGAATCAGATGAAAATTTTTTGAGTATGATTGATGAAGCGGAAAAATTAGCGGGGGAGACGGGTAAATATTTAACTGGTGGCTTTGTACCAGAATCAGTAATAAAAGGGGTTGATTATTTAGTTAAAGGTAATTTAGTTTCAGAAGAAAATGGAGTTAAAATTTATGAAGTAGCTGATTATATTGACAGAACCGAAGAAGAAAAAATTAATCAATATTTGGGAACAGATAAATTATTACTTCATGCTAACCATACGACCATGACTCCAAATAATTTATTAAAAATGTACCAAACTTATAAACCAGAGTGGTATCAGCCATTGGTGGAGATTGCTAATGGTGGTAATATTTCCCTAGAATATGGCAAAATGCCAAAAGGAGCAATTGAGGAAGTAACTAAAATTGTTTACAAAAATAATCAAGCATTGGTGGTGGAATTGCCTTTTAATTGGGTAGATTTTGGGACTTGGGAATCAGTAGCGAATTATATGAAAGAAAAAAATATCTATCAAGCAACTGATATTTTTGAAATTGAAGCTCAAAATAATTTTGTTTATAGAAAAAATAAAAAATATATTGCTTTGATTGGAGTAGAGGATTTAGTGGTTATCGATACTCCTGATGGTTTATTAATTACAAAAAAAGACCAAACAGGAAAAGTGGGTCAAGTAGTGGATAAATTAAAGGAAGAAAATAGAATAGAGTTATTATGATTTGATTTTTTGAAGATTATTGTCTTATAATATATGAGATATGTTATAATACTTTGTTTATGACACATTCTATTGAAAATTTGAATTCTGAGAAGGCTATTGAAGTAGACAGATATCGTTTGCAAATATCTAATTCAGCCGAACTATTAAGAAATTCATTAAAAGAAACACAAAAGGGTTGTGATAAAGTTTATGCTTTGGCTCGAAATATTAGACAAGAGGGAAATTCATGGTACATTGAGGTAGATTCGACTTATCCAACGGTGGTATTTAACGATAAATGGAAAAATGATTTAGATATACCCAATTCACCGACAGTGAATGAAATTAGAGGAGGAGATGGTAGCAAAGGATGGTTATTTTCTAGTGGTGTTTGGTTTTCAGTTGAAGATAATCAGGGTGAAAAAACTTATCTTTTTTTGAAAAGAGATGAGGCGGCACCTTCTGATCCTGGTTATGTAACCGGAGCAGCTGGCAGATGTGATGGTCCTTTAAAAGAAGTGACTTTAAATGAGTTAAATGAGGAAATACTGTTTATACAAACATTATTCAGAGGAAAAAGAAGAGTACCGGTTTTTTATACAGAAGAAGAAAATAAAGAAAAGGCTATTCGGGAAAAATGGGAACAAGTTGAAATATTAAAAGAAAAATTAAAAGAAAAATGTCCTCAAGTTTATGATGAAAATAATCAATATCAAATTAAATATGATTATTTGACTAGAAATATAGAAACTCCAAATGATTTTTATCCAGTAAAATTGGATGAAAATGATATGGGAAAAGATGATCCACATGAAATAGTGTTGATAATTGATGGTAAAGAAGTGGAACGGATGAAAGGTATTGCCTATCTGGATGAAAAAAATAAAACATTGGAAATTAGACAGTCAATAAATTATAAATTACCACTGGAAACATTTTTGGAAATGGATATGGATGGAGAACCTTATTTGAGAGATCCGGTTGAGGTTAAGGAAAGTGAATTAGATACACTACCAGAAGAACATAAGTGCGTTTTTGCTTTGTTGAAATTTATTGAAATGAGAAAAATGAAATACTAGACTATTTTTGGATTTTTAAAAACTGAGATATAATTAAAAAATGAAAACTGACGAGTATTATATAAAAAAGTGTATTTCTTTGGCAGAAAAGTCGGTGAAAAAAGGTGAAGCACCATTTGGAAGTTTGATTGTGAGAAAGGGAAAAATAATTGTGGCAGTGACTAATGCTAATGAGAAAAATCATGATGTAACCAGTCACGCTGAAATTATGGCGATGAGGAAAGCTCAGAAGAAATTAAAAACTAAAGATTTGAGTGATTGTGAAATTTATTCTAATTGTGAACCTTGTCCAATGTGTTCATTTATGATGAGAGAATTACACTTTAAAAAAGTAGTTTACGGAGTTAAGTCGCCAAATATGGGGGGGCATAATAAATGGAATATTTTGCAAGATAAGGATTTATCAAAAATTAAACCATTTTTTAGTGATGAGCCGGAAGTGGTTGGGGGAGTGTTGGAGAAAGAATGTAAGGAAACTTACACTAAGATTGGTTGGGGTGATTTTTTGGAGAAAGTATAAGTATGAGGGCGACCACACGAGTCGCCCGTACAAAAAATGATATTATTTTTTATGTCTGGACACCGAAAATCAATAAGATTGAAAGGATATGATTATTCGAAAAATTGGTATTATTTGGTGACGATATGTTGTGAAAATCGAAAAAATATTTTTGGGAAAATTGGTCAAATTAAAATTGAAAATGTAGGGGCAGGTCTTGTGCTTGCCCTGATGGAAAAGAAAATGATTTTGGGTAATGTCGGAACGATGGTTGAAAAAATTATTGTCGAATATTTTATTAAAAATAAATTTATTGAATTGGATGAATATGTATTAATGCCTGACCATGTACATATGATTGTGGTAATTAAAAATAAATTTAATAATGTAGGGGCAGGTCTTGTGCCTGCCAAAAATAATAATGAAATGGTGGGCACAAATATAAGGGCGACCACGGGCATAAATATAAGGGCGACCACAATTAGGGCGGGCATAAAACCCGCCCCTACAAATAATAAAACATTGGGGATGATTATTGGTGAATTAAAATCATTAACCACCAACGAATACATTAAAAATGTTAAAGAAAATAATTGGCCAAAATTTGAAAAACGATTATGGCAACGTAATTTCTTTGAAAGAATTATAAGAAATGAAAAGGAATATTTAGGGTACAAAAAATATATAAAAAATAATCCAATTAATTTTGATAAATAAAAAATCCCCCGAAGAACGGGGGATTTTAATTAGCTACAAAAGTAAAACTTATTTGAGCTCGACTTGTGCTCCAGCAGCTTCTAATTTAGCTTTGGCATCATTAGCAGCTTCTTTTTTCATAGTACCTAAATTAGCGGGACAAGCATCGACCATATCTTTAGCTTCTTTTAAACCTAATTCTGGTTTGAATTCACGGACAACTTTGATAACAGCGATTTTGTTGGCACCACCAGAGGTAATAACAACATCAAATTCACTCTTTTCTTCAGCCGGAGCAGCAGCAGGACCTGCCTGCGCTGAAGCTATGGCGGGTGAGGCAGCGGCGACGGCTTTGACATCGAATTTTTCTTCGATACCTTTAACGAGTTGGGACAATTCTAAAACTGAAAGTTCAGCAATAGAATCTAATATTTTTTGCAATTTTGCAGAAAGTTCCATATTTATAAATTTTTTAATTAATAATTAATTATGATTTAATTCCCAAGATACAAATTTCAAGTATTCCAAACAATAATGTTTGTTTCTTGTTATTTGGTTATTGGTTATTTTTATCGGCAACGGCTTTAAGAGCTAAAGCGAGTTGGGTTTGGTTGTATCTCAAACCATAAGCAAGACGTTGTAAAGGATTGATCAATCCACCTAAAAGTTGAGCCATAAGGGCTGATTTGGATGGAAGGGAGATGAAAGCTTTAAGTTCATCAAATCCGAGAAGTTTTTTGTCGTAGATACCATATTTGAAGGTGATGAAATCATGGCTTTTATTGACTTTGTCAACCTCTTTGAGAGGATTAACTTCATCTTCGTTACAGAAGGTGATGGCGGTTGGGCCAGTCAAAGTTTCAGGAAGAGTAATACCGATGTTGGCAAAAGCACGAGCAATAAGGCTGTTTTTGACAACTTCAATTTTACCACCAGCGGCGCGAACGTTATCGCGAAGAGCGGAAACGTCAGCGGCGTTGAGACCCTGATACTGAATCAAAGCACAAGACTTAGCACTTTCAAGCTTGCTGGTAATATCAGCGACTTGATCGATTTTGGCTTGATTTGGCATTCTTTAGTTAATTAGTAATTAGCTTTTTAGTTTTTAGTAAAACAAAAAAAAGCCTCGCCGAAGAAGCGAGGATTATATAAAAACAAAATAAATTGTTTTGCCTCGGCGGGATTTATGAGTATCCTTCACTAAAGTTTCGGAATACTAAACCTGCTGTCTTCGGTTAGATGGGGAATTATAACAGAAATAATTAAAAAAATATACTTATAAATGCGAAAGACCCTAGTTGCTTATTTAAAACTTATTTCAAATTATGGGATAGATTTATAATCTTACAAAAACAAACTTATTCTTACGATAGTTTTTGATTAGGTTTTTCAGGTCTTTTTTTTAAATCTTTAAGAAATTTAGTATATTTAATATCTTGTAAATATTCTGGTGATATCGTTTCTTCGTTTCTTTTTGGATCAGGTTGTCCAGTAAGAGTAAAAATTTTTTCTTTTATATCGTTTAATGAAACAGGAGAGAGCTTTTCACCAGTTTCATTAAGAGCTTTAATAAGTTTATCGAAGTCACAAAGAAGTTGTGCAGTACATTTTTCTGTTTCTGTGTTTAAACCTTTATTATCTTTTTCGAACATTACCGATATTATAAGACTGATTTTAAATAAATGCAATATGTTTTACAAATTTTGGCGTGAAAAAAGCCCTAGATAAAAAATAATGAAAATTGATGAATTTTAGATTCACCTATTATTATTTAATATCTAGGGCCTGACGTCAGTTGGTAATCTTATTCATTATGGACCTCGAGGCCAAATGGTTTTAAATACGTTTGAAGTTTTGGAATTTGTGTTTTTTCGATCTTTATTGTCGTTGGATTTGCTGGATTTATTTCAATACCAAGGGTATAAGGAATACGAGATATAATCTCCTCAGCGTTGATTGGGGGTAAACCATCCCAGCTAACAGTTACAGAAACTTTCGACATTAAAGTCCCTCTTTCTTCAATAAATATTTTGTTTTTTGTCAAATAACGTTATCTATATAAACAGACTTGCGTCTGAAATTTTAATTGAAATATTGTTTGAGATATTTTTTTGTTTAAAACAATTACCAACTGGTAAGGTGCGAGATAAAATTTTAAAAAAAATTGAAAAGCTATTTTTCATTTTTTTAAATTTTATATTATAGGATTTTAGCTTAAATTTTGGTTTTTGTCAAAGAGATGTACTTTCTTGAGTTGGTTTTTGATAAACATCGACCTGTTTAATATAAGAATGGCGATAAGAAAATGATTCTTTGGTTTTAAAATTCATAGAAGGAGTGGAATTATATTTCCAAACAGCTTCTGGTTGTTTAGTTCCAATAACGATGATTCCTGATGGATTGAGATGATGAGAATAAAGTTCTCGAACTAAATTTTGAGCCTTATATTCTGGCATAACAATATCTTCAAAGACACGATTGGCAACAATTATATCGAAAGATTGACCTTTAATAACATCATCAAAATTAAGACCGGTGTAAACTTTGGCGTTAATGCCTCTTTCTTTGGCTTTTTCCACAAATTTTTCTTGTATTTCTAACATAGTAACGTCAGCACTTTGATCTTGAAGATATTGAGAAAATAAGCCCGATGAACCACCGATTTCTAAAATTTTTTTATTAGTTAATGAAGGAAAATATTTATTAATACTTTCAATTATAGGTTTAAATGCGTCTTTGATTTCTTCTGATTTATATGAACATTTGAGTTCAGGAGCGGTTAAACAATAATCATCATTAAAATTTTGATTAGATTCAAAGGAATCACCCCAAAGGTGAAAAAAAGTAGCAGATGTCATTGATAACTCTGAAGACATAGTAGGAGATTATAACTTATTAAATTGAACAAATCAAGTATTATAGGATAAAAAATGAAATTTCTAATATCTAATGTCTAATTTCTAAATAAACTTTGGTATAAATTAAGAGTGATGAAAATTATTAAAATAATTCTGATTTTTATTTTATTTGTTGGATTGGGGATAGGAATTGAAAAATTTTTATCAAAAGAAGTTACTTGGTTATCGCCAAAAAGTAGTGGAAAGATAACTAAAACAGTAAAGCAAAAAAATATAGGTTATTTGGCTCAATATAATTTTGAAAATTTAAGAAAAAGAGAAAATAAAGCTGGGGAAATTAAAATTGTGGGAGAAAGTATTGTGTTGGATGAGGCAAGAAAAAAATTGTTGAAGGCTTATAAAAAAGAAGGAGTTACAAAAGAAAATAATTTTAAGAGTTATGAGATTTTATTTGAAAGTAATGGAAAGAAAATAAGTGGAATGATGAATGTGCCCACCGACAGCTCCGCAGTCTTGGTGAGTAGGCCTATAATAATTATGATTCGAGGATATGCAGAAAGTGAGGGGTATTTTGTGGGTTCTGGAAGTTGGAAAGCGGCTGACGAATTGGCTAGAAATGGTTTTGTAACTGTCAGTTTGGATTTTTTGGGATATGGTAAGTCTTTTTCAGAATCAAAAGATATTTTAGAGGCTCGATTTGAAAAACCAGTGAGTGTATTGGATTTGATTGAATCAGTAAAAAATTTAGATTATGTTGATAGTAATAAAATTGGAATTTGGTCTCATAGTAATGGGGGCCAAATTGCTATTTCGGTGTTGGAAATAACAGGGAAAAATTATCCGACAGTATTGTGGGCGCCAATGACTAATCCATTTCCCCAAAGTATTTTGGAAACTATGGATGAGAGTGAAGGAGGAAAAATTGTCAAACAAAAAATTGCTGATTTTGAACAAGATTATGACAGTAAGCTTTATTCGATTGATAATTTTTATGAGTGGATAAATGCCCCAATTTTGATTCATCAAGGAACTGCTGATGTTTGGTGTCAAGTCAGTTGGCAACGAGATTTGCAAAACAGATTGGAAAAGTTGGGAAAAGAGGTGGAATTGGATATTCGACAAGATAATGATCATAATTTAAAACAGTCTTGGGATGAGGTGATAAAAATGGATGTGGAATTTTTTAAAGAAAAATTTTCCATCTCCCCCTAACCCCCTCTTTCATAAGAGGGGAATATTCTTTTACCCTGCCCATGGCAGGGTGAGGGTTAGGTTTTAGAAAATTTTTGAGGAAAACAATTGCCCTTTTAAAGGGAAATATCCCGAAGGAACAAAGGGTTTAAAAATATAGTAAAATAAGTTATGCAGATATATTTTGTGGCTTCTTCAAGATTAGTAGGGAAAAATATCGATCTTTATTCTAAGATGTATAAATTTATCGCTGAGGACCATAAAATGGTGAGTGATACAGTGTGGAAATGGGTTAAATTGGGAGTGGAAGATTTAAGTCAAGCTCCGATTCAAATAAAAAAGAATAATTATGAACAAGTATTAAAATCTATTCATAAAACGGATATCGTAATAATGGAAGTTTCGGGACATAGTATGTCGATGGGTTATATTATTAGCCAAGCTTTAAAAGAAAATAAACCAGTAATTGCTTTGTATAAAAATGAAGCTAACCCAATTTTTATAAAAGGGATTACTAATCCCAAATTAATTTTGGCAGAATATACTGAAGATGATTTAGAAAAAATTATTCGAGAATCAATTAAAAAAGCCAAAGCTTTGGTCGACATGAGATTTAATTTTTTTGTTAGTCCAAGGATTTTGAATTATTTAGATTGGGTAGGACAAAAAAGAATGATTCCCAAGGCAGTGTTTTTGAGAAATTTGATTGAAAGAGAAATGAAAAAAGATAGAGATTTTAAAGGGTAAAGTATTATTTATTTTTTTGTTTGAATTTGGCTTTGGTTTTGAGCCACCAAGACGATTGACGACAGAGTTTTGAAGAATCTTTTGGATCAGATAAGATAGTTTTGACTAATTCTTCCAGATAAATAGTATTTTGAGAACCTTTGATTAAAATGGTTTCACCACCTTTGATAGTCTCTTGGAGATAATTGACTGCTTGCCACCAGTAGGTAAATTTTTGAGATTTATCACCAAAATATTTGGTAGTTTCTGGACCAACAGTGATAATTAAATCGGCTGATTGAATCGCAATTTCGTAAATACGATGGTGTTCAAACTGACTAGATTTGCCCAATTCTCGCATATCTCCTAATACGGCAATTGTCCTTTTGGTTTTAAATTGTGAAAGAAATTTAAGTAATTCCTGGCAGGCAAGTGGAGAGGAGTTGTAAGAGCTATCAATGATAGTAGTATTCTTGATTCCTGATAAAATTGAAGAACGGGAAGGAGGCAAGGAAAAATTATTTTGAATATTTTCGATGGCTTGTTTTTGGGGAAGATTAAAAAGTTTAGCTAATGAAAGAGCGGCACCAAAACTAATATCATAAATTGAAGGTAAAAAGAATTTTTTAAATTTAATATTAGTAGGAATAAGTTTAATAATATTATTATTAATAGTGTGTTTAACAACTAATTTATCTTGAGAATTAATAATAGCAATTTGGGCTTGATTAACTAATTTAGCTTTTTCGACAGCAATTTGATCGAGTGATTTAAAAGACATTATATGAACCGAGCTAACATTGAGAAAAATGCCAATATTGGGTTTAACAATAGATAAAAGATAATCCATATTTTTAGGCCAAAGGGGAGAATCAATACCCATTTCTAAAATTAAAATATCGTAAGTTTTCCAATTAATAAGATATTGAAGTGGGGAAAGGAAAATAATTTTTAACCAAGAAAAAAAATTGTAATTATTAATTTTGAGATCAAGAAAACTTAAAGGAAGACCAGATTCAGAATTGCAGCCATTGTTGGTTTTGACTTTGATGTTTTTAGGGAAAACGGATTGACAGGCTAAAAGAGTCGAACTTTTGCCAGCAGAGCCGGTGATACCTACAATATCTAATTGTTTATGTTTTCTTTTTTGAAGAAAACGGACTTTGGCAAGCTGGAGCTTGGCAAAGAAACGAATATAATTGAGAACGAACGAAGAAAGTTTTTTTTTCACTAATGTATTTTATCAGGTATAATGAAATTCATATGCAAAAAATTAAAGTATTGGTGTTAATGGGAGGTGGAAGTTCAGAACATGAGGTTTCTTTGTCTTCAGGAAATGAGGTTTTAAAAAATTTGAATAGAGAAAAATACGAAGTAATTCCGATGATAATGGAAACATCTGAATTGGATTTGAAAAAAATCAAAACTATTTTCCCAGAGGTGGTTTTTATTGCTTTGCATGGTGGAATAGGTGAGGGGGGAATAATCCAAAAAATATTTGAAGATGAAGGAATTAAATTTACTGGTTGTGGATCAGAAGCGTCGCAAATTGGAATAGATAAAATTAAATTTTTGGAATTAGTAGAAAAAAATGGAATACCGGTACCAAAAGGGTTAAACGTAACAAAAGGGGAATTAGTTGATCTGGATGGAATCAAAGAATTAGGAAATAAATGGGTAGTGAAACCTGCAAGTCAGGGATCAAGTGTCGGAGTCACTATTTTAGATGATTTAAATAATTTAGATAAAGCTTTGGATTTAGTTTTTGGTTTTGAAAGAACGGCGATAATTGAAGAATTTGTTTCAGGAATGGAAGTTTCTTCTGGTGTAATAGGTAACCAAGATCCAATAGCTTTGCCAGTGATAGAAATTTGTCCTAAAAATAATTTTTTTGATTATGAGGCAAAATATACTGATGGTAAATGTGAAGAAATTGTCCCAGCTAGGTTAAATGAGGAAATAACTAAAAAAATTCAAGAATATTCTTTGAAAGTTTTTGAAGTAACGAATTCTCGGGGATTTATTAGAGTTGATTTTATAGTTAAAGAAGGAACTAAACCAGTAGTTTTAGAAATGAATACTATTCCAGGGTTAACACCAAATTCTTTACTACCAAAAGAAGCTAAAGCAGTTGGAATTGATTATCCGCAACTTTTGGATAAAATGATTGAATTAGCTTTGAAATAGGGCTATTATTTTTTGGGTTTATTTATCAAATATAAATTAGGGAAAGCTTTGACAAGATGGAATTTTTTAATTTTTCGACGAAGCATTTTACGGTTTTTTGAAAAATCTTTTTTGACGTTTTTAAAATCAAGAAGATTTAAATTGTGTTGATAAAACTCTTGACGAATATTGAGATAATGTTTTTTAACTTTATTGAAATTTTTATAAATAGCTTTGATTTTAATAAGTGATTTTAAAGTAAAACCGAAATCAATAAGAAGATAAATAATTATCAAATTTGGTAGCCACCAAAAATTATTTAAATCTAATTTGATAACTAAATTTTGGATATATGGATGAATAAAATAAAGAAATAATGTGCCAAAAATTCCCCAATATAAAGAAAAACGAAGACAAATGTAACCATTTAAATTAAATGGTTCTTGAGAGTAATTCCACCAATGGGTATGAAAAATTTTATCTAAAATAAAACCAGTGGAATATTCGATAGTGGAAGTGATAATAATTGTTCCAATAAAAATTAATAGAGGCTGAGAAAAAAAAGGCTGGAGGAGATTAATCAAAAAAATAATTCCAAAACCATAAATAGGACAAAATGGACCAAAAAGAAAACCACGATTGATAAATTTTTTTCTTTTGAAAAAAGTATAAATAATTTCAATAATCCAACCGAGGAAAGAATATATAATAAAAAAATAAATAAGTTGATTAAAAGAAGAGACCATTATCTATTTTAGCGGAAAAATTAAGAATCACAAAAACCCCTCCTTTTGGGAGGGGAAATTAGATTTAAAATAAAATTTTATTTAATTTTAGTCTTACAATGGCGGAATTTCGGTCAAGTTTTACTTAACCTCAACTTTAACACAAGGACCCATGGTAGCACAGAGAGCCAATTTTTTGATTTTGTTGGATTTGACTACTTTGATAAGTTCTTCGATGTTAGCGGTTAATTCATCGACTGGTTGAGAAATTTTACCGACTACTATATGAACAATAGGGGCTTTTTTCTCGGTTTTGACCATAGTTTTGGCTACTGACAAACGTTTGACAGCAGTTTCTGGATCATCGGTTAGCGTTCCGTTTTTAGGATTGGGCATTAAACCTTTGGGGCCTAAAACACGAGCAAAAGGTAATAATTTTGGCATAGTAGCTGGAGTAGCAATAATGATGTCAAAATTTACTTGACCGTCTTTGATTTCAGTTAAAATAGTGTCATTGAGGACAACAATTTTTTTGCTAGCGGTTTCTAAATGAGGAAAAGTAATTTCACCGACGTTACCAATATCATAAGTGGTGACGTGAGCTTCGATTTTACCGTCGAATTTTGAAAAAGAAGTTTCTTTAACTAAAGAAATAGCTTCTTTTAAGGAATAATATTTATTAACATCGACTTTTTTCTTGGCAGTTTGGTATTTTTTGCCACGAACTTTGGCGGTTTTAATTTTGTGGGATTCTTCGGCTGGAGTTTCTGAAACTTCAGTAGTAGTTTCTTCGGCCTTTTGTCCTTCGGCAATCTCAGGATTTAATCCTTCGGTGCTTTGAACTTCCACACTTTCTTGCTCTTTGAGAGCTTTCTTTTTGTTTTCTTGTGAGGTTTTGCTCATAATACAAAATTTAATTTATAAATTTTGAAATCCCAAAATACAAATTTCAAGTATTCCAAACAATAATGTTTGTTTCTTGATATTTGGTTATTGAGTTTTCAGTTTGTAACTAATAATGTTTGTTTCTTGTATCTTGGTTATTGGACTATTTCTACCCCCATAGATTTGGCAGTGCCAATGACTGATCTTTTGGCGGCTTCAATATCTTTGGTATTTAAATCAGGCATTTTATTGGTAGCTATCTCTGTAACCTGAGACATGGTTAATTTACCTACCTTTTCTTTGCCAGCAGTGCCAGTACCTTTTTGGATACCAGCTGCTTTTTTGATCATATCTGGAACTGGAGGTCTTTTTAGAATAAATTCGAAGGATCGATCTTCATAAATAGTGACCAAGGCAGGAATAACTGAACCTCGTTGATCTTTGGTTTTTTCATTGAATTCATTACAGAAATCCATGATTTTAATACCATGAGGACCAAGAGCAGTACCGACTGGAGGAGCTGGATTAGCTGAACCTGCTTGAATAGCGATTTTAACGATGGCTTTAATTTTTTTAGGCATGATTAGTAAATTAGTTAATTAGTAAGTAGCGAGTAGTAATAAAATTACAACTCTTTGGAAACTTGTAAAAAGTCGAGTTCGACTGGAGTTTCTCGTTCGAAGAAAGAAACTAAACAGCGAATTTTACCTTTTTCTTGGTCGATACTATCAATAGTACCAATAAAGTCAGCAAAGGGACCGCTGGTAATTTTGACGATATCGCCAATAGAAAATGGAGTTTCGTATTTTGGTTTTTCTTCTTCGGTATGATTAAGAATTTTGTCGACTTCGACTTGAGAAATAGCTTGGGGTTTGTTGTCAGCTCCAATAAATCCAGTAACTCCTTGAGTAGTCCGGACAGTAATCCAAGAATCATCGGAAAGTGACATTTGGATTAAAACATAACCAGGAAAAGTTTTTTCTTGAGATTTAACTTTTTGACCCCGTCGAATAACCATTTTGCTTTGAATTGGGATAATGGCTTGAAAAATTTGGTCTTCAAGACCCATAGTTTTGATACGGGTTTTGAGAGCTTCTATAACTTTATATTCGTGACCGGAATAGGTATTGATGACATACCAAGCGGCATCAAAAGAAGGTTCACGAGAAGAGAGTTTAAAAAGAAACTCTTTTTGAATAGTTTTATTAGATGTTTTTGGCATAATTATTTTTTAATTCCAGCGGTAGAAGCATCCGTTGGTAAAGGAATAATCGAAGGTTCAATCGATTGAATCGTTTGATTTGAATTATTATTTTTTAATTTACCAATAAGTCCAATAGAATTGGTAAAAAGATAATCAAAACTACCTAAAATAAGGGAAATGATAATCGAGATAGATATTACCACAATTGTAAGCTGAATTAAAGTATCTTTTTTGGGCCAAGTGATATTTTTTAATTCAACTGCAACCTCTTTTAAAAATTTAATGATTTTTTGCATGAGTGTATTATATCAAGCTTTGATTGTGATATATTGAAATAGGTTAAAAATTTATTATTAGAAATGGAAGATAATAAAAAAGTTACTACTGATTTACCTAAATTTAAATACCACCCAGATCCCTTAAAAACCGGTTCGATAGAGTTAAAAGAAACAGAATGTCCTGTTTGTGGTAAACATTCGAATTATTCTTATTTTGGTCCTTTTTATTCATATGAATATGAGGGAGAAGAAAGAAGAATTTGTCCAAATTGTATTGCTGATGGTTCGGCGGCAAAAAAATATGAAGGTGAATTTACAACTATTGATGAATGTGATGTTGAAAATGATGATTACAAAAATGAATTAACAAAAAAAACACCTGGTTTTTATTCAATACAAGAAGATCATTGGATGGATCATTGTGGTGATTTTTGTGAATTTATAGGTAAAATAGGCCAAGTTAGTGGTGTTGAAATTGGAGAATTTATTGAAGATATTGTTCCTGATGATATCCAAGAAGTTTTGGATATTTTGAGAATTGAAAAAGATAATTTGGAAGAATTTATGAGAAATCATGGGGATATACAAGGATATTTATTTAAATGTTTGAAATGTGGAAAAAAAAGATTTTACATAGATTTTGAATAATTTATGTAATTTTTATAGTATAGAGTTTGGCTTTAGGTTTGTTTAATTGTGTTTTTAGAGCAAAATGTTAATATAAAAACTATGGAGAGTGGAGAATCAGTAATACCTGTAGCCGATTTTGATTTAAGAAAGCCAGATTTTAAAAAAGATCAAGAAAAAAGATTAAATACCATAAGTGTGTTCTCGATAGATAATCCGTTGTTTGATAAAGATAGAGATGTTTATGATAAAAATAAAGATTTTTATGGTTTGAAAATTTTTACTCCTGATAAAGAGAATCCAAATGAAAAAATATATTTTAGACAAAGTAGTAATGGAATTATTGTTTTGCAAAGACTGGAATATTATCCTGAATCAAAAAGAATGTTTTCTGGTGATATCAAAATTATTGATAAAGAATCAGGTAATTTTTTTAGTGTAGAACCATTAAGATATTTATATAAATCAGGTAAGAATCGAACTTCTATTGTTTATGAAAATAAATTATTTAGATCTTCAAGATTTGTGACTGACGAAACTGGTGGTGTGGTGGTTTGGAATGAAAATGAAACTCAAATGAAGATGATTGATTTGAAATTTGGTCGAGGGTTAGGTGCTTTTTTTAACTTATTTGCATTATTCCATGAATTTGGTCATAAATATCAATTTAAAATGGTAGAAACTGAAAAGTTTATAAAAAGTCCTTTAGTTGAAAGTTTAAAGAAAGAGAGTATTTCTTTAAACAAAAAAACAAATGAAATAGATCAAAAATTAATTTATGGAAAGCAATTGATAAAAGAGGAAGAGAGAAATGCTTCAGCATTTGCTTTATCCTTAATAAGTAAATTAAAACATTTAGGTCTAGATATAACTAGAGGATTGACTTCTGATCAGATAAATAATGGAATTGATTTATTTTTGTTGACATATGATACTGCTTTAAAAAGAATTCCTGGTAATGAAATCTCTAATAAAAAAAGAAAAAAAGCAGATGCTTTTTGATGGATTTTTCTTATATAATTATAAAATTTAGGTATAAAGTTAAAATTGACAAGTTTTTTTAATAGTGCTACAACGTTGTTGTTGTGGATATTTATTTTAGATTAGTTATAGGTGATTTGTTTGAAGAGAAAAAGGCATTAAATTGCAGGATAGTGGAACATTCTTTTTTATGGTTGTTTTGATCGAGATATTTTTTGGCGTCCTAAAATTATTAATTTAGTTTGAGGAGGTGAAGAAATAATGTTAAAAAAGATAATTAGTTTAGGTGGAATTACTCTAGCTTTGTTGGCTTTTGCTGTTCCAGCTATGGCATATTATATGCCTAGTTTTCAAATGCCAGAAGTGAATACAGTAAAAATTAACTCACAAACAGTGGCAACTGCAAATACAGGCGGCAATGTACAAGCTAATCAGACGGAGGTAACAAAATCAGTAGAAGTATTAGCTTTGTCGGCTAGCGGTTTGAATCGTCAGACTATTATTACTGGTAATGCTTATGCAAATGCCAGTTCTTTGACTATTGCTAATGCTGATGCTTGTGGTTGTGGTATGACTTATTGTTATGGTTGTATGACAACTCCAACAAAAATTAATACGGTTGAGGTTAAAGGTATAACCGAGGCAGATGCAGATTCTGGGACTAATCAACAAGCTAACGTAACGACGGTAGAAAAGTCTATTGGAGTTGCGGCTGGAGCTTTAAATTTAGTCGGAGGAAGCACAATTGTAACTGGAAATGCTGGATCAAATGTTTCTAGTCGAACTTTGGTGAATGTTAGACCAATCACTTGGCAAGACTAACTAAAAGTTTGTTTCTTAAATCCACCGGGAGGGAACTTCCGGTGGATGAGGGAAAATAAAATTTATTTTTAAAATTATAACCAAAAAGATATTTTGGGTTTTGAGTTTGATTTTTCTGCTATGGGGATTTTTGTGGTCACCAATTCAAGCCGAAGAAACGACAGAGGTATCATCCGAAGTACCACCACAAGTGACATCTGAAACAACAGAAATTCCGATAGCAGAGCAGTCAATTGTTACTGGAGAGGCAGTGGCTGAAGTAGAATCGAATAATGAGGTTAATAATAATTCAGGAAAAACGACAGGAACGGTTGATGGTTGTCAATTGGAAATAGATTGTAGTAATCAAAATAATAATCAAGCTAATTTAGAAGTGGAGAATAATTCAGTGGCAACCACTGGAGAAAATCAAAGCAGTAATGACAATGATACGGAGATAAATATTGATACTGGTGGAGCGACGGCGGGAACAACAAATCAGAATCAAGTTAATACAAATAATTTAGAGGTGGCAACAACAATAATTGATACTTCCGAGGAAGAAATAAAATCTGAAGTGGAGAAAATAGAAAATAATAATCAAGCTGAAGTAACAACAGAAAATGAATCATTAGCGACCACTGGAGAAAATGAAACAATAACTAGTAAGGCTAATGTTTCAGTAAATAGTGGTGAGGCAAATGCCTATGCTAATGTGATTAATTTGATAAATACTAATGTGGTAGGGACAAATTTAGGAATTTATTTAATTAATAATTTTGACCAAGAATGGGCCAATTTGGATTTAAATCAAATGTGGTTAAAGTTAATGGCAGGAGAGGGAGCAATGATAATTGAAGCCGGATCAAATGATGAAAAAATGGTGATTATTAGTAATAAAAATTTGGCTAATTTAAATAATGTGGTGACAGTGGTAGCGACCAGTGGAAATAATACTGTGGTTGGAGGAGATGAAGTTTTAATAGTGACGGGAAAGGCAACAGCGGTGGCTAATGTAATTAATTTAGTAAATACAAATTTGGTTGGAGGCCAATTTTTTATTGGAGTGATCAATGTGTTGGGAGAAAATTTAGGCGATATTGTTTTACCTAATCCGGAAAAATTCCAAACAAGGGAAATTAGTGGCAATTCAGATGGATCGGTGACGATAAATAATAATCAAGCGGTTTTGAATAATACGGTTGTTACGGATTCAAATAGTGGCAATAATGCAACCATAAATGTAAATAATTCAACGATTGAAACAGGAACGGCTCAGGCTTATAGTAATGATTTGTCGGTAATAAATTTAAATGCTGAAGTGAACAACCAGATGTGGTTACAGTTAAATGTTTTAGGGGAAAGTAGCGGTAAAATTTATAATTGGAGTTTTCCAGGATCAGTTGAAGACATTAGTAATAATCAACTTTTGTTTGTATTAAATGAGGATGGATGTTTAAATTGTCAGAATGAAAATGATTTGATAATAAATAATAATATCGCTCAAGTAAATAATTCAATTTTAGTGACGGCGGATTCAGGCGGAAATCAAATAAGTGGAGCTAATAACGGTACTATTAATAGTGGGTCGGCGTGGTCAATTGCTAATTTAACTAATTTAATAAATGTAAATGTTTGGGGGAGTGATTGGTTTTGGGGAATGATAAATGTTTTGGGTAATTGGAAAGGGGATATAATTTTTGCTTATCCGGATTTGACAGTGGGTTTGAGTGCTGACAAGAAAGGTGGTCAAAGTGGAGAGGAAATAATTTATCTAATAAATTATAGTAATTTGGGATATGAAATAGCAAATGAAGCAGATTTGGAAATTGATTTACCAAAAGAACTTATTTATGTCGCTGATAATAGTGGTTTACCATTGGTACGAGAAGGAAATAAATTAAAATGGAAAATAAATAATTTAGCGGCTAATACTAACAATAGTTTTAATTTGACGGCAAAACTTGATGGATTAGAAAAAAAAGATGTTCAGGTAGAGATATTAGCCATGGTTCAGACAAAAACAACTGAATCTAATTTAAATAATAATCAAAGTGTTTGGGCAACAATAATTTGGTATCCGATAATTGAAAAAAGGGAACAAAATGAGGAAAGCAAAAACAACGTTTCTGATCGCCAAACAAAAATAGTGTTGGAAGCAAAAAATAATGTTAATAATTATGTCTTACCAAATGATACGGTGACTTTTTTGATTGAAGTAAAAAACGTGGGAGAGGGAAAAATGAAGGAAGCAATTTTGATTCATCAAATTTTTGATGAACAGGGAAATTTATGGTCAGAAAATGGTTTATATTTAGGAGATATTGAGATTAATAGAGCCGGTAAAATGGATTTTGGAATGGTGATGAGTGAAGCTGGAGGTAAATACACTACTAAAACTTGGATTGTAGGATTAGACGAAAATAATAATGAAGTCAGCTCAAATGTGGCGGAAACTAATTTTTGGGTAAAAAGAAAAATAGTTTTAGAGAGAGGACAAGTGTTGGGAGCGGAAGATGATTATGTTTATGAAAGTCCAATTAATGATGATATTAAAGTAGTTAAAAAAGAAACTTTGGCTTATTTATTATTATTATTAATGTCTTTGGTTTATATTAAAAGACAAATAAGAAAATGGTTAGGAAAAATAAAATAAAAGAAAAAATTAATAAAACGATGGAAATAATTTGGTTTATTTTTGCTTGTGGTTGTTTTGGATATGCGGTTTGGAAACTTTTGGGAAACTAAAAATTTATTCACCGCGAAATTGGCGCAAGAAAAAAAGTTGATATGGTTTGTGGTATTGTTGGTGTCTAAGGGTAGCGTGTATTATGTTGCGTACACACTAGCAATAGTGGTTTATTAAAAATTTAAAATAAGCTGAAAACTTAGACGAAAATATATGATTTGTCCATATTGCGGTTTTGATGAAAGTAATGTGTTGGAAAGTCGTGAGGCAGAGGATGGAAAAGCGACTCGACGACGACGGGAATGTGTTAAATGTAAAAAGCGGTTTACAACTTATGAAAGAGTGGAAAATATCAGCTTAAAAGTAATTAAAAAATCAGGAAAAGTAGAAGATTATTCAAGAAATAAACTAGAAAGGTGTTTGGAAAAAGCTTGTTGGCGGATGACAGCTGAGGAGAGAGAAAAAATTATTGATGAAATTGAAATGAAACTTTTGAATTGGAAGGATATTGAAATTCCGTCACGAGAAATTGGAAAAATGTTGATGGAAAAATTAAAAGGAGTTGATCCAATGGCTTACATTCGATTTGCCTCGGTTTATTTAGACCTAAATTCTATTGAAGAATTTAAAAAATTATTAGTTGAATTTAAGAAAAAATGACAGATACAGATATTCGTCAAAATATTAATAATCAAGGATTAATGGAACCGCAATTGTCGGAAAATGCTAAATATATTGCAGAAACAAGATATTCCAGAAAAAATGAGGAAGGAAAAGCTTATGAAAAGGTAAAAGATATTTTTTGGAGGGTGGCTAGAGCAATAGCTGGAGGAGATAAAAACTTTGGTAAAAGTGAGACAGAAATTGAAGCATTATCGAAGGATTTTTATTATTTGATGGCAGAACAGAAATTTTTGCCAAATACTCCTTGTTTGGTAAATGCTGGTGGAACACATCAACAATTGTCAGGTTGTTTTGTGCTGCCAATTGATGATTCAATGGAATCAATCTTAGAAACCATGACAAATATGGCCATGATTCATAAAAGTGGTGGAGGAACTGGTTTTTCTTTTTCGAGATTAAGACCAAGTGGTGATTATATTAAGTCGAGTGGAGGAACGACTGTTGGACCGGTGAGTTTTATGCAAGCTTATAATGATGTAACAGCTCAAATTAAACAAGGAGGAATGAGACGAGGGGCTAATATGGGAATGTTGTCGATTGATCATCCTGATGTATTAAGATTTGCAGTATCAAAATTAGACGAATGGACTTTGACTAATTTCAATATTTCTTTGGCGGTGACG
Source organism: uncultured Gammaproteobacteria bacterium (assembly GCA_964537905.1). Lineage (GTDB taxonomy): Bacteria > Patescibacteriota > Microgenomatia > UBA12405 > UBA12405 > WARW01. The sequence continues at coordinate 57,575 of CAZICU010000001.1, read as the reverse complement.
GATGTTTTTATGAGTAAAATTGAGTCGGACAAAAAATTTGTGACTGACGATTTAGTTCCAGAAGATATAGTAGAAGAAATAAGACAAGCCGAAGGAAGTCGTAATACAGAGGTTAGATTAAGAGAAATAGAAGCAGGCACTAAAAAACTTTATGATTGGGCAAAAGCAACTCAAGAAGGTGAAGGATATGAACTAATAAATCCTAGAACTAAAGAGGCAACAATGAAATTAAATGCTTATAAAGTTTTTAATTTAGTGACGAGATTGGCTTGGCAATTTGGTGATCCAGGTTTGGTTTTTATTGATAGAATGAATGATAAAACTTCAAATCCAGTACCAAGTGTGGGTCGAATTGAAGCGACTAATCCATGTGGAGAACAACCACTTTTGCCCTATGATGCCTGTAATTTAGGGAGTGTAAATTTGGCAAAGTTCGTCCTTCAAAACCCTCTGTCAGCTAGTGCTGACATCTCCCTTAAAAAGGGCGATATTAATTGGGAGGAATTAAAGAAAGTAATTTTTATGGGGGTGCATTTTTTAGATAACGTAGTGGAAATAAATGAATTTCCAGTTCAAAAAATTAGGGAAACAGTGAGTAAATTTAGAAGAATTGGATTTGGGGTGATGGGTTTTGCGGATACTTTATTTAAATTAGGAGTGAAATATGATTCAGAAGAAGGAATTGCTTGGGCTAAGAAAATAATGAAATTTGTGACTGAATCGGCCAGAGAAGCAACTTGTGAATTGGCTAAAACCAGAGGTGTATTCCCATCATGGGAAGTAAGTTTGTTTGCTGGAACTGATTATAAACCAAGAAATATGTCTTTGACGACAATTGCTCCAACAGGAACAATTAGTGTTTTGGCGGATGCTAGTTCAGGGATTGAACCAGTATTTTCTTTGGGATATCAAAAAAATACAGTTGAAGGAAAGACACTTTATTATTTAAATGCAGTTCTGATAGAAGAATTGAAAACAAGAGGAATTTATTCTGAAGAATTAATAGAAAAGGTTGTTAAAAATGGGGGAATTTTGAAGGGAATAGATGAAGTTCCTGAAGATATTAAAAAAGTTTTTACAACAGCATTAGAAATTGATCCAGAATGGCATATAAAAGTTCAGGCGGCCTTTCAAGAATTTACTGATAATGCAGTGTCAAAGACAATTAATTTACCAGAAACAGCGACAGTGGATGATGTAAGAAAAGCTTATTTAAAGTCTTACTCTCTAGGAACTAAAGGAATTACTATTTATAGAAGTGGTTCAAGATCTTCTGAAATAATTCAAAAGATAAAAAGTAAAGATGAAAAAAATGAGGAAAAAATGATTGTTGCACCACCAAAGAAAAAAGCAACACCAATCGTGGCAAGTGGTATTAGAGTCAAGAAAAAATGTGATGTGGGTAGCGTTTATACTTCGATTTTTTACGAAGAAGGGGATGGTCCAGTAGAAGTTTTTGTTAATTTAGGTAAATCTGGAGGATATTTAGCGGCTTCGGCAGAAGTGACTGGAAGATTAGCTTCTTTGGCTTTGAAATACGGGGCAAATTTAGATGAAATTTCGGGTGAATTAATTGGAATTTCTTGTGGGCAAAAAACAGGAATGGGAAATGGAGCAGTTTTGAGTATGTTTGATGCAGTTGGTAAATCGGTTTTGGAAATTTCTCGAGGTGAACAATTAAGTATTTTTGGTGATCAAAATGATTTAAATCAAATAGATGTAGTTAAAAGTAATGATGAGTTGACTCAGGCAGAAACTAAATTTGGAGCTTGTCCTGATTGTGGTAGTCCACTTCGAGCTGAAGAAGGCTGTTTTAAATGTACAAATGTGTTTTGTGGTTATTCAAAATGCTCATAAATTTTTAATTTTTAAATTAAAATATTAAAAATCTAATAAAATTAAAATTATATATAAAATTATGAGTGAAAAAGGAGATAAAGGAATAACTTGTGGAGAATGTTTACTTGATGTAAATAAAGATTCGCCATTCGTAAAAGCAGTAGGAGGAATTGATGAATTTCAGGCAAGATTAGGTTTGGCAAGAGTGGTTTTAGAAAATAAAAAAGAAAATGGAAAACTTAAACAAATTCAAAGTGATTTACGTGAAGTGATGGGGAATTTATTTACTGGTAGTGAGTGGAAAAATGGAAAAAAAAGAATAGGTGAATTGGATGAAGATATTATGGTTTTTCAAAATAGAATTGGCAATTTAGATAGTTTTTTAATTCCAGGTGAAAATGAAATAGAATCAAGAATTAATTTATGTCGAACTGCTTGTAGAGAAGCAGAAACAAGAGTGGTAACTCTAAAATTAGTTAGAGAAGAGGAAGAGGGATTAAAATTTGATGAAAATATTTTGACTTATTTTAATAGAACTTCAAAATTTTTATATTTTATGTGGAGATCAAAATTTTAGTGATAAAATAAATTATTAATGCCCGCTGTCGTTAAAACTATGGCGGGTGATGGGGAATCAGGTTAGAATCCTGAGCTGTGCCGCAACCGTGTGATTGTCGGAGCAAAGATGGGGGTGTAAAAACCGCCTTCGCAAAGCTTCGTCGGTCGAAGCCGGATGACCAAAACTTTCGAGCATCCCGACTAAAGTCGAGGACCAAGTTGTAAGCAATTTGGAGAGTAAAAATATGAATCAAGAAACAACTGGGTTTTCACCAGAAAAAGAAAAAAAATTTTTAGAAAGACTTGACGAGTCGGGGAGAAGAGAGAATTTGGCTCAGGAATTAAAAACTCAGCTAGCAGAAGATTTTGGAATGGTTCAGTTTACTTTGGAATATCGAGTTGATGATGAGGGTAATTTGTATGATCCTAAATCGGGTCAGAAAATAGTAGAGTTGACAGCTAGAGGGGGAAGGAATGAAGAAATTGAATCGATAAGAAAGATTGAACAAGGTTTGAGAGAAAATCCTGATTCAACATGGATTGGATTTAGTCCAAAAAATGAAAAATATTATTATCCAAGTGATTGTGTTGATTTTTGGCGAGTAGTAGATGATGGTCGAGTTGTTTGGAATAGAATTGTAGTTAAAAATGATTTTGAAAGTATGAATCAAATAAGATCATTTTTATCTGGAGAACCAAAAGTAGAAGATAATTTTAAAATTTTAGCCTCTCCTATTAGTTCAGATTTAAAATTAAATGAATTATTTGATTTGTTTAGATTAAGTGAAGTAAAAAATTCTTGTAGTATGGAGTTAATTGAAAGCGTAGTTAAAGATTATATAAATGAATTTAAAGATAATTTTGGTCAAAAATTAACAGAAAATTCTAATTTAATTTTTCGATTATATTCAGCTTGTTATAAGGCAATATCTAAGGGATATATGATTAAAGGTGGTGAAGTTTTAAGTAGATATGATTTGAGAAATTATATGTATGGAGAAATGCAAAAAGTATCTCAAGTAGATAGTTATGGATGTGCAGTTACAACTAGAATAGGTGAGTTTGGGGAAAAAATTGGTTATTATATTTTGGCTGATGGTCAAGTGAAATTTGGAGAAGTACCAGATGGATATAAAGAATGTGAAAAATGTGGTTGCTGGTATATGGGAGAAAAGTGTCCGTTTTGTTAATACTTGACCTAGTTTTAGTGAATTGAATAAAATTGGTTTTTAGATTAAATTGGTTCAGAGTTAAAAATTTGGAAAAAATGGTTAATGGCAAAAGAAGATAAACTTAAAGTAGAGTTAATAGGTTATACCTCTGATCCAGAGCAGAATGTAGTGGCGGCGATTAGACAATGTTATGCTTCGGTGGGAGCTAAAGAACTAAAGGAAAAAACAACAGAAGAAGTTAAACGAAGATTAATAAAACAGGTAATTAGTTCGGGACATACGTCAACATTGGAACATGCTAGTTTTACTTTTGCCATCGACGGAGTAAGCCGAGTGACAGAAATTCATTTGATTCGTCACAGAATTGCTTCGTTTTCGATTCAATCGGGAAGATATGTCAAACGAGGAGATGCGGCTTACAGGGTGCCACCAAAAATTAGAAACTTGGAAAATAAAAAGTTGTTGGAAAAATATTTGAAACATTTAGAAAATTCCCAAGAACTTTACAATGAATTGATTGATGCCGGAATTCCGGCTGAAGATGCCAGATTTTGTCAACCACAATCAGTACAAGTAAAAATAGTAATGACAATGAATGCTCGAGAATTATTGCATTTCTTTAGTGTCAGATCATGCACTAGAGCTCAGTGGGAAATAAGAGAAGTGGCTAAACAAATGTTGGATTTGGTTAAAGAAGTGGCGCCAATTATTTTTGAAAATGCCGGTCCACCATGTGTATCGGAAAAAATTTGCGACCAAGGAAAAATGTCTTGTGGTATTTGGAAAAATATTAAAGGAGCCAAATTAAAAGATGAAAACTAAAGGAAAATTTATTGTTCTTGAGGGGATTGATGGTTCTGGAAAAGGAACACAAACAGAATTACTGGTAGAAAGATTAAAAAAAGAGGGAATTGACGTGGTAACTGATGATTATCCTCACTATGAAACAAGTTTTTGGGGAAAACAGGCGGGTCGATTATTGACTGGAGAGTTTGGAGAGTTATTTACCATTAGCCCTTATTTAGCTGTTTTGCCGTATATGTTGGATGAAACTGATGGAAGTAAAAGAATAATTGGACCAGCGTTGAAAAAAGGAAAAATGGTAGTATCGAACAGATATTTTACTTCAAATGTTCATCAAATTGCTAAAAAACCAGAAAACCAAAGAGAAGAATATGCTAATTGGCTTTGGGAAGCTGGTTATAATCAAATGGGAATTATTAAACCAGATTTGATATTAGTAATGTCAGTAGAGCCAGAAATTTGTCGAGAAAATGTTTTAAAAAAAGCCAAAAGAAATTATACAGGAAAAGAAGTAATGGATCAGGCTGAAGCAAATTTTAATCATCAAATGGAAACAGCTAAGGAATATAAAAAAATGGTAGATAAAGAACCTGAAAGATGGGTGATTATTGATTGTTGTCGAGATAATAAATTACTTCCAATGGAAGAAATTAATCAGATTATTTGGAATGAATTAAAGAGAAGAAATTTGTTGTAAAATGAATTCATGATATAGAGAGTTTAGATTGCTGGTTTTGAGTTAGTTTTTTAAAAAAGGAGTTTTATGATCGATAAACAAATTAGAGATTTAATTCAAAAAGAACAAGAAAGGCAAGATTCAGTAGTGTCTTTGATTCCATCAGAAAATTTTGCTTCAGAAGAAGTTAAAATGGCTTTGGGAAGTTGTTTGACTAATAAATATGCCGAAGGTTATTCAGGTCGACGCTATTATCAAGGAAATAAATTTATTGATGAAGTAGAAAATTTAGCCATTGATAGGGGTAAAAAATTGTTGGGAGTAGAACATTTAAATGTCCAACCATATTCTGGCAGTCCAGCCAATAGTGCCATTCAAATGGCGCTTCTGGAAAGAGGGGATAAAATTTGTGGACTTAAATTATCGGCTGGAGGTCATTTGACTCATGGTCATCCAAAGATTACTTTTTCGGGAAAATATTTTGAAAGTGTCCAGTATAATGTAGAAGAAGATGGGCGAATTGATTATGACAAATTAGAAGAATTGGTACTGGCAGAAAAACCTAAAATGATTATGGCGGGAACAACGGCTTACCCGTGGATTTTGGATTTTAAAAGATTTGGAGAAATTGCTGATAAAGTGGGATCTTGGTTGGTAGCTGATGTGTCACATATTATTGGCTTAATTGTGGGTGGAGTTCACCCCAGTCCAGTACCTTATGTTCATTTAATTATGAGTACGACTCATAAAAGTTTACGAGGACCACGAGGAGCATTTATAGGAGTAACTAAAAAAGGCTTGGAAAAAGACCTTAAATTGGCGGAAAAAATTGACAAGGCAGTGTTTCCGGGGATGCAAGGTGGGCCTCATGAAAATAATATTGCGGCTTTAGCGGTGGCTTTTGCCGAGGCAGATACTCAAGAGTTTAAAGATTATGCCAAACAAGTAGTTAAAAATGCTCAAATATTGGCAGAAACTTTAAAGAAAAATGGATTGAGAGTGTTTGGTACAGAAAATCATTTGATGGTGGTAGATATGGGTAAAGAAAAAGGTAAGGAAATGGCAATAAAATTAGAAGACAATGGGATTGTGTGTAATGCTAATACTATTCCACATGAGCAAGGAAGCCCGTTAAAACCATCAGGAATTCGAATTGGAACGCCAGCTATGACGACTAAGGGGTGGAAAGAAAAAGAATTTGAAGAATTAGGGGAGAGAATAGTGAAGATAGTAAATAGCTAGTAGTTAGTAATAAGTAGCAATTTGTAGAGTGCAGGCATGCCTGCACTCTACAAATAAATTATGTCATGGCGGGGAGCAGTTACAATAGCGATGTGGCAATTTCAATGAGATTGCTTCTCCGCCAGTTGGCGGATCGCAATGACGTGGAGTGGAGATTGCTTCTCCGCCAGTTGGCGGATCGCAATGACGTATTTATTATTTTTTAGATTTTTTTAAAACCAAAATCAGAGTGGTGGCGGTGATGATTAGACCAATATATTGAAAAATTTGAGGCCAGAAGAGAACATATATTTTTGGTAATTCTCCGCCGACAACTTCGTAGTCTTGGCCGACAAGCCAAGCATTGGCCCAGTTGTTGGCAAGAACATGATTTTTGAGAAAAATTGGTTTTAGGCCATCGAAGTAGAAAGCGAGCCAACCAGAAGAATAAGATTGAGGATAAAAAATGTAAGTTGATGGTTGAGGTGGGGAAAGAAATTGATATTGGTTTATTAAGGAATTTAAATCAAAAGGATAAATTTTAACAAAATTTATTTGGTTTTGGCTGGGAATTTCTGAAAGATAAGAATTATTAAAAATAATATCAATTCCTGGTTGGAAATCTTCAGTTTCGTGAGCTGGAATGATAAACCAAGAAGTGGTATCGGTGGTAGATTTTTTGAGTTTGGTATCAAAATATTTGTGACGATAATTAGTGGAAACAACACTAATTTGACTGGGAAGCCCAGAAATAAATTTATAATTAACTTCAACTAAATAATTTTGATTAAGTTTTGCTTGGGGAAAATTGTAAACAGTTAAAGATGTTTTTTCATTTGGAAGACCAATATTGTATTCAGCATTAGCTGAATTATCGAGATTAAAACTAAGGTTTTGATTTTGAAAATTTATTATAATTGAACTTTCATTTTTAGAAACTGAAAATTCTTGCTCAGAAAGAAGACGATTAGTAAATAAATTAACAAAAGGGAAGTGATAGTTAATTTGATGACTATTGATATAGTTATTAAATTTAGAGAAAGCTGGGTCGGAATAATAAAAATTAAATTTATTGATAGAAACTGGATTATTAACAAAATATTTTTGAGTAATAAAGGGAGTCTGGTAGACAGTGATTTGACCAAATTCAGCAATTTTTTGAAGTGAAGATAAATTATCTAATTTTTCTTTGGTGGTAATGGCGATGTTGTTGTAAATTTTTTCATCAGGGAAAAAGACATTATTATCAAAAATAACGTATTGAATGGCATATTTTTCAAAAATTTTATTTAATTCTAAATAATTATCTTTTTGAAGAGCAGTGTTGAGCTCCCAATAATATTGTTCGTTTTTGAGGTTCCAAACATCAAAGGCTCGATCTAAAATTGGTTGTTCGATGCCATACCAAAGAAATCCGGAACCACTAATACCAAAACGATAATTAGTCCAACCCCAAAAAGAGCCTTGAGGTAAATTAGCAATACGTCCATTTGGATTTTGAATTTTAAAAAAATTGATTAGATCAAAATATTCTTGGGGAATATTTTTTCTCATGTCAGGGGAAATATAATGACCGTTAAAACTAGGAAAAGAAAAAATTATTATAGAAATAAAAGCTAAAAGGGAGATATATTTTTGAAATTTAAGAGAAATTTTTTCAATTAAATTAGCAATTAAACAAGAGAAAACAAAAACGGCTGGAGTAATAAATTTGGTAAAAGGGGAGCGAAATATTTGATTAATCAAAGGAATTTGTCGAAGAAGATAGTTAATTTGAGCAAATGGAGGAATTTGAGAAAGTAAGGCAATAGCGGAAAGTAAAAATAAACCGATTAAAAATTTATCAAAAATAGTCTTATTTTTCTTAATAGAAGTAATAATAAAACCACTAATGGCTGAAAGACCAAGAAGAATACCAGTGATGATTGGGATAGGGGAAGAAAAGAATTGACGCCAAATATTCATTAAAAAACCGTAATTTTTTGGAAAATCGTAGTAATAGCCTCGAAGTAAAAGGAAATCTAAAATACCGCCTCGATAAAAATTTCTTAAAAAAGTTTCATCATTAGACATAAGATTACCAAATCCATTAGCTGGTCCATTTAAATTAGTGGTAAGAAAATAGATAAGTGGGAGAAGCCAAAAAGAATTAATCAGTCCAATTTTGATAAGGGTAAAAAAAGATTTGGGATAAATTATAAAAATAATAAATAAGACTAAAAGATAAACAATAAAAACAGTTTGGACATAAAAACTAGGGATAGCGAGTAAATTAAAAATTAAAAGTTTACTAAGCTTAGAAGTTGTAGGATTTTTTAGATAATCTAAAAGAGAAAAAATAAGCCAAGGAAAAAATCCCCAAAAACAGGAAAATGTTTCTAGCGGAACCCAAAAATTTTGAACTGAACCAAAACTGAGAAGGTAAAAAAGAGCGGCAATGAATGAAGAAGATGGTTTTAATTTGATGATTTTTGAAAGACCAAAATAGACGCCAAAAGTACCTAAAAAAATCATGGCAAAATGCCAAAGGTATCGAACAAGATTAAGAGGAAGGATAAAAGTGAAAGGCAGAATAATGAGTTGACGAATTAAATCAGTGCTATGAGCCATACCGCCAACTAAACCGAGACCTTGATAGTTTTGCCAAACTGCAAAGAATGAGCGTTTAAGATTGAGCCAAATATTTAATTCGGGCATGAGATTGTCCCATCCGGTTAAAAAAGTATTGGGGGTAAAGTTGCGCCAACAAAGAAAAGAAACAATTAGACCTAAAGCTAATGGATAAAAATTTTTTTTAAAAAAGAGTTTCACTAGTCAAATTATAGCTGAGATTGAGCAAATGAACCAACAGTAAGACCGGTAGGCTTTTTGATACCACGAATATGGTACCAAATTTCATTAATTAAATTGTTGGGAATTAATCCAATAATAATTATTTGCATTAGATTTAAAATAACGGCTTTTAAACTTGGTTTAAAACCTAAATTAATAGCGTCCAAACGACTTTTAAGAGTTAATTTGAAAGTATCTTTAGGATTTTTGTGAGATAGACTGCCGTTTAAATGACGATAGAAAAGTAAGTTGTATTCAAGATTAGAAATTTGACCATAAAGCATAAAACGAAACATTAAATTAACTTCTTCGGCAGAAGATTGATTTGGAGTATACCAAACAAAATTTTTGGGTAATTTACCAAGATTAATCATTATAGATGGTTGTTGCATAGGGATAGCCCAGAAAATCATTTCTTTGAGTTTTTTAGGTTGAGTAGGGAAGTTTTTATCACCAATAACATTATTAAATTCATCAATAACGACACATTGACCACCAACAGCGACAACTTTCTTATTTTTGGTTAAAAATTGAATTTGTTTTTCTAATCTGTCGGTAAAAGAAATATCGTCGGCGTCCATACGGGCTAAAAATTTACCTTTGGCTTTGGAAATAGCAATATTAGAAGTTAAGCTAACGCCTAAATTAATATGATTTTTAATAGCAATGATTCGAGAATCTTTTTTGGCATAAGATTTAATGATTTTCCAAGAATTATCGGTAGAAGCGTCATCGATAATGATAAATTCAAAATCAGAAAAGGTTTGATTAAGAATACTTTGGATTGATTGATCAAGAAATTTGGCGGCATTAAAAACTGGCATATAGACAGTAATTAATGGTTTTTTAATAATTTTCATAATTTTAGTTTTCCGTTTCGCCCAGCAGTAAGCGGGGCTCATCAGTCCCGCAACGGCGGGAGACGGGAGTGAAATAGCAATGAGAAAGAATGGTTTGGTTATAAGATGACAATAAAGTCAAAATATAATTCAATCACTCGATTTCATTCTATTTCACCTATCCGTGATGTTATTTGATGAAAATTTGCTATTTAACGGGATCGCCGTAATCCTTGAGTTGGTGATATTGGATATTAGTTGCGTTGAATCCTTCCTTTAATACCAATGTCATGGCGGCGATGGATTGGTTCAGGGTAATTTTATGAGCATCAATGATGAAGAAAACTCCATCATAAACAGTTGCGCGAACCCTGATCCCTCCCTTGGGGGCTATCACATAGAAAACATTATTACCCTCTTGGGAGATCCAGCCGTTGTCGTGAATTGCAAAGCAATTCCCAACAATGATTTCGCCCTCGTTTAAAGACTGGTCCAAGACTTGGCCGCTGACCGCACAGTTTACTGTTCTTGTTACCAAAACCCCGAAGTCGTCTAACGTTCCAATAAGTGGTTCATTGAGATTTAACTTTGGTTCGGCGGGTTCAATCATCTCGGGGGGAGGTGCGGAGATCTTAATTGCTGCGGTTGCGGCGGTTTCGGTGGTTGCGGTGGTTGCGGCGGTTTCGGTGGTTGTCCGTTCGGTTTTAACACCGCAACTGAACAACAGTATTGCTGTTGTAAGGATGAGGATGACAACAAAATTTTTTTTCATGTTTTTTCCTTTCTTAAATTAAAGTATGACGTAGATTATTGTGAGAAAAATGAATATGCCGATCATTCCGATTGATGCGATTACGATTCCGGCAATGATAAGTTTTTGAAGATAATCAATCTTATTATTTAAATCCAAAACCTGTTCTTCGATTGGTTTTTCTTCGATATTATTGATCTCTTGTTTTGCCTCTTCGATTTTGGCTAATGCGGTTGCTTTTGTTGCCATGATTATTCCTTTCTGGGTGGGCGGTTTATACCGTCTTATGTAACACCCGGACTTAACTGATTTTCAGATTCCTCCTGAAAAAAGGGAATTAAAATTGAGCCTCCTTTCTTATATATTTATTTATAATATATGCCATTCTAGGTTTAAGATTTAAGATTTAAGCCCAAGATGGCATATATTATAAGAAGGAAAATTTTTGTTTTACAAACTTTTTCAAATAAATCACGAATTTTTAAAGAACGGCGAAGAGGGGAAGTAAGCGCAAATGCCTGCTTTCACTGGACGCCTGCTAATAATCTAGATGATTATTATATGAGAAATGTATCATTTAATATCAGAAAAGTCAAGTTATAGGATACAAAAATTATTTTAAAACCAAATTAAATACTATTCGATAAGAATGTGAATATTAGATCAATAATCTAAAATTACTGATTACAAAGTTTTGATGAATTGGGTAAGATCATCTTTGTATTTAGGGTCGTTAAGGGCAAAGACGATATTGGCTTTGAGCCAGCGAATAGGATCGCCAGTGGTCATCCAAATGCCGTTGGTTATAGGTTCGTTAATAGCGATTCCACTTTTAGCTAAACTGTTGGCGGCATCAGCCCACCAGAGTTCGTTGTCTTTAGAAATACCTTGGGTTTGAAGAACAGTCATAATTTTATTGGAAACGACGTATCGACCAAGAACGGCAAAATTGGATGGTGGGGGATCTTGTTTTTCTAAAAGGGCACTGATTTGATTGGGAATCGAAGGATTAGTGTGGGGAACGACGGCACCGTAGCGCTTCATCTCTTCTGTGGGCATTTCTTGAGTTGAGACGACAACATCGGCATGGTTTTGTTCAAAAGTAGTGATCATTTTGGCTAAATATTGCCCAGGAGTGTTTTCAACGATTAAATCATCGCCAAAAACATAGGCAAAATCATCAGTACCGATAAAATCTTTGGCACTTAAAGCTGGAGAGGCATTACCGTAAGGAAGATTAGGATCTTGAGGGATAAATTCTAATTTGGCTTCAGCCCAGATTTTTTGAAGACTTTGAAGAAATTCCATCTTATTGTTGGCTTGAAGATATTTTTCTAATTCAAGATCGGGAGTAAAGTATTTTTCGATAGAATTTTCACCAGGACGGTGAACAATACAGATATTATTAATACCGGCGCCGATAATTTCTTCGACTAAAATTTGAATATTAGGTTTATCGAGAATAGGAACAAGTTCTTTGGGGTAAATTTTGACAACGGGAAGAAAACGAGTGCCGCGACCGGCGGCGGTGATGACAGCTTTTTGAATAGACATATTAAGCTATGGTAGCACAATAGCTAATGATTAAACCAGTAGAATGTGGGGTAGAAATTTGCTAGAATTGCTAATCTTTTGGGCCCATAGCGTAGTTGGTAGCGCGTCCCCATGGCATGGGGAAGGTCAGGGGTTCGAGTCCCCTTGGGTCCACAATGAATAATAAAATAATTCTTTTTGATTTTGATGGGGTGATAGTAAATAGCTGTCAATTGTCGTGGGAAATTACCAAAGAACATATGTCAGATATTACTTATGGAGAAATGCAAGATTGGTGTGATGGAAATGTTTATGATAAAAAATTGCGAGACAATATTGATAATTCTTATTTTGAACATTATTTTGAAAGATATCGAGAAGAAATTGTTCAATTAGTGCCAGTTGAGGGTATAGATAGGGTGATTAAAGAATTGGATTTACAAGGTTATAAACTGATAATTGTGTCTGGGGCGGATGAAAATTCGATAAAAATTTTCTTAGAGAAACATAATTTAGATAAATATTTTACAGAAATTTTGGGAAAGAATTTTAATCCAAGTAAAGTAGAAAAAATTAAAATTATTTTGGATAAATATAAAATTAAACCACAAGAAACTTTGTTGGTGACTGATAGTGTGGGTGATGTAAAAGAGGCTCATGAGACAAAGATAAAAGCAATTGGAGTTATTTGGGGAATGCATGAAAAAGAGAGATTAGAGAAAAATAAGACTGATTTTATAGCTGAAAACCCGAATGATATTTTGGAAGGAATAAAAAAGATTTTGACTTTGAAATAGGGATTAAATTAAGGTAGAATTCGATACTCTAAAAATATATTTTGGTCTGTGGTGAAACCTGCCTGCCGGTAGGCAAGTGGTATCATTTTAACAATCTGACTTAGGCCCATAGTGAAATGGTTATCACTGGGATCTCCAAAATCTCCATTTGAGGTTCGAATCCTCATGGGCCTGCATAAGAAAAAAGCTTGTAAATACCGATTTTATTTATTGTTTTACTGACATAGCCACAATATCTCTTGTATAAGGTGATGCATAATTTTCAACTTCATTATTATTATATAATTGTTTTCTAGCACCAAATAAAGCGGCAACGTCACTATCATTAATTTTTCCATCAATTTTTCTAAAAATATCCATCAAATCTGCTTTATCTTCATGCGATTGATTGTATTTATAAATTACATCCCATAATTGAGCCACTTTATTAACTTGGATTAACCATTCGTGTTGTCTAATTTTTTCTGTTGGAATATTTTCAGCAACTAAAGCCCAATATTCAGCAAATCTTTCACTTCTATTTTCATGATTTTCATTATTCTTTTTCCAATTAATATCTGACGAAATACGATTAGTTGCGTGATTTGCAGATTGATCTACTTTATGTCCAAGTTCATGACCTATGGTAGTACCCATTATTGTTTTTATAACTTGTTCAATAGGTATTGTATTACCAAACACTTGTGTATAATCAATTGCTCTCCTGACCACTTGAAGACGACTAATATCTACACTTTCAATGCCTTGAGGTGCGGCAGTTGAAACCCCTATATTTTCTGTAATATTTATATTTAATGATTGAATTTTCATAATCTGTTGATCTGTCATCCCGAGATTTTTCATTTCTTGGCATACACTTTTTCTAACCGCTTCCATATCATCAGTAGAAAATATTTCTTCCCAATTTAGTTTTTCTGAATATAGTTTTACTTGTTCAATATATTTTTTTACACTATCCATTATATTTTCGGTAGTAAATTTTTCAGCAATTTGGTTGGGATTAGAAATACCTTGATTAAATTTACTTATTATAAAATCTTCAATCATAGATGAACCAAGTATTGGTAATTCATTTGGCAATTGTTCTTTTTGTAAGATGGCAGTAGTTATATTTTGAGGAATTGAACTTTCATATTTTGGTGTCAAGTTAATTTTATCTATAGTGATTAATAATTTTGGTTTTTCTTGAGGTAAATTCACTTGACCAATAAGAGACTCATTTGGTTCGCCATTCATAGCCAATTATACATAATCATGAGGAAAGTTTGTTTGTATTCGTTTTATTCTGTGAATCTTAATTTCTAAAATAGGTTCTGATATATTCAACTAGGACCTGCACTTATATAATCATGATTAATCGGGATGATTTTTGGCTGAATAGCACAAAAGATATTTATTGTTGGTTTTTGGATATATTATTAATATAATGAGTTATGGAAAAAACAGTCGAATTAAGAATTAAACCCACCACCAGCAATACTTTTAAAATTAATAGTGAAGGCAGACCTGAGGGAACTTGTAGAACAGATAAAGGTGTGGTTCATTACACTTGTAATTCTCCTGAAGATAAGATCTTGGAACAGTTTGGGATTAAGGGTATTGGTGATGAATTTGTAAAAAGAGGTTTGTGTAATAAAGATTTGGATAAAAATGAAGTATTGTTAATACCAGAAAAAATATTTGAAGATTTTGGAATAGATAAAATGGGAACGATTGAGGCGGAGGCGTTGTTGACAAAACTATCTAATAAAAATAAGCGTTAGATTTTTTTTAATTAATTGACAGATTGTTTTAGAATTATTTTTTTGATAAATTGGTTAAAATGAATAAAATTATTTGTATTGCGGGAATGTGCGGAGCAGGGAAGAGTGTAGTTACGGATTTTTTTGTAAAAAATGGTTTTCAGTATATAAGATTTGGTCAGATAACTTTGGATGAAGTAAAAAAAAGAGGCTTGGAAGTAAACGAAGTTAATGAAAGAACAGTGAGAGAAGGATTGAGAGCTGAATACGGAATGGCAGCTTTTGCAATTTTGAATTTACCAAAAATTGATGAATTAATTAAAAAGGGAGATGTAGTGGCTGATGGATTGTATAGTTGGGAAGAATATAAGGTTTTGAAGGAACATTTTGGTGAAGCAATGAAAGTAATTGCGGTTTGGGCGCCGCCAGAATTAAGATATGAAAGAATTTCAATACGAGTGTCGGGGGTTGATGATAAAAATTTAAGAAATAGGTCTCTTACTAAAGAAGAAGCCAAGACAAGAGATTATGCTGAAATAGAAAATTCACATAAAGGTGGTCCAATTGCTATGGCGGATTTTACAATAGTAAATCATAAAGATATTAATTTTTTAAATCAACAAATCGAGGAAATTTATGACCAAATTAAATAAAAGACCAAGTTGGGATGAGTATTTTATGGAAGTGATGGAAGCGATTTCTAAAAGAGCGACTTGTGATCGAGGTAAAAGTGGTTGTGTGATTGTTAAGAATAAACAAATTTTAGTGACTGGTTACGTTGGCTCACCAAAGGGTTTACCACATTGTGATGAAGTGGGTCATCAAATTAAAAAAGCTTTGAATGATGATGGCACTATTTCTGAACATTGTGTGAGGACAGTTCATGCGGAACAAAATGCCATTTGTCAGGCGGCTAAATTGGGGGTAGCAATTGATGGAGCCACAGTTTATTGTCGAATGACTCCTTGTCGAACTTGTGCCATGTTGTTGATTAATTGTGGAATTGTAAGAGTGGTTTGTGAAAGAAAATATCATGCTGGAGCAGAGACTGAAGAAATGTTTAAAAAAGTAGGAGTTAAATTGGAATTTGTCCATGATGAAGTTCAGGAATATAAAAAACAATAGAAGCAAAAAAGTGTAAAATTTAAATATGGTTGATTTTTTAAATCGTTATTTGAGTGAAATTAACGAAAAATTAAAGAATAAGGAAACTAAAGGGTGGAAAATTATTCTAGTTCATCATCGGGAAACAATAAAATTTTTACAACACGAAAGATTGATTCATCTCTTGGTGACCTTAGCTTTTGCGATTAATTTTGTAGTAGTAACGATGTTTGTTTTAATTTATCCACAAGCAATTTTGTTGTTAATAGACGGATTAATATTAATATTATTAGTGCCGTATATTTTCCACTACTTTAAATTAGAAAATGGGGTTCAAAAATTATATTGGATTGATAAGCTAATTCAAAAAAGAATTAAAGCTTAACGACGACCGCGATTGATGGTTCCCATTCTGGCGTTTGGTTTAAAATTGACGGGAGATTTGTTTCCAGGGAAATCGGGGACTGTTGGTTTAACAAAACCTTTAATAATAGTAGACCGATTGTCTGGTTTTGATTTGGATGCGGGTTTACTCATATTATATTTTAATTATAATTATTCTTGAATTAACTGGGAAGTAGGGAAATAAAGAACATCTTCGATATATTGAGAGTCAGCAATGAGCATGGCAAGTCGGTCAACACCTAAACCAATGCCAGCGCATGGTGGCATTTGACCGCAAGCGTCGATAAATTTTTGATCGTAAGGATGAAGGGATAAATTATTTTCCTGTCTAAATTTGGTTTCAGTGTCAAAATTATCTTGTAAAATTTTAGAATCAGTTAATTCGGTGTAAGCATTGCCAATTTCCATACCGCCGATATAAAATTCAAAACGCTGACTGAATCCTGGAGAATCTGGGCAAACTTGGCAGAGTGGAGAAGTCTGAGTGGGATAGTCAAAAATAATGAACGGTTTGTCTTGGGGAATTTTTGATTCAATTTCATTAATAAAAATTTGAGTATAGAGTGGTTCCCAAGTGGTGACATTATCAATGTTGTAACCTTTGGATTTGGCAGTGGCAATAATTTGGTCAGCGGTTAAATTTTGAGATAAATCGATATGAGCATATTTTTGAAACAATTCCTTGAGAGTAAATTGATACCAATCGCCACCAAGATCAATATTCTTACCTTGATAACTAATAATATTAGTTTGGGGAATATTCAATTTTTGTTGAATGTGGTAAAGAGTGTTTAGAATTAATTCTTTAGTGGTGATGGCAATATGGTGATAAGTTTTACCAATTTCGTACCATTCGAGCATGGAAAATTCTAAATTGTGAGTCGGTCCAATATCTTCGAGGTCACGAAAAACTTTGGCAACAGTAAAACAATTACCAATACCGTTTGCGATAAGTCGTTTGAGAGCGCTTTCGGGAGAAGTAGGGAGGTAAAAAGTAAAATTACGCTGAGTCCATTTAGTTTGGAGAGAATATAAATTGGGTTCAATAGGAATTTTGGCCAAAAGAGTGGGAGTATCGACTTCGTGAAAATTTCGGTCGATAAAAAATTTTCTAATAGCTTGAATGGTCCATTCATGGATGAAATGAGATTGAAAATTCATAATGTATTTTAAACCCCTCAGTCTCACTTTGTTCGACAGCTCCCCTTAAAAAAGGGAGCAGTCGTTAAAACAATAAATATTTAAATTAAAGACTTCCTCCTTTTTTAAGGGAGGATGTCCCAACTTTGGTCGGGACAGGAGGGTTTTGTGTTAAATAATTTTATTATATCTTGACAGGAGTTTTGATGGAATTCTTGAGGGTAACCACACAAATATGATGGATCGCAACAACCATAACATTTAATTTTTAATGAATTATTTAATGTTGAAATTTTACAATTAGAACATTTTGAAAGAGAATTGATAAATTTAGAAACATAAACCTGAGGATTGTCAATGATTTTTCCCAGAGAAATAGAAGATTCACAACAACCAGTAATGTTACCGTTGGATTGAAGACTGATTTGATAACAACCAAAATTTTTGTTGGGGAAAGTAGGGTAGTGAAGTTTAATATCAAGACATTGGTCGTTGGTTAGAGATATTTTGCGATCGGTAAGATAGGTAAAACTTAGTTCGCTGGTTCGCTGGTTCGCTAGTATTTTAGATAAATAAGAGGGAAAGAAATCTTTGTAAGGATAGGAGTCTTGGGTGATTAAAAACATAATACCGACAGGAAAGCCTAATTTATGAGCGTGTTTGATATATTTAATGGATTTATTAAAATTACCAGAACCGCGATTTTGATCATGAATATCTTTTGGTCCATCGAGAGAAACTAAAATTTGGCAATTATCGGGCTTTTTTATTTTTTGAAGTCGGTCAATAGTACCATTGGTGATTATGGTGATAAATATATCTTTATCGATCAAAGTATTGATTAATTCAGGAAAATCTGGAAGTAAAAAGACTTCGCCACCACATAATACGATAGATTTAAGATTCAAAGAATAAGATTTATGAATAAAACCAGAATATTGATCAATAAAAGTTAGAATTTGCTGGTTAGATAAAACATTAGTGGTTTTATGAGTGTAACAATATTTGCAGGTGAGATTACAACTTTCGAGAGGAGAGATGTAGATACTTTCTAGGTTTGATAGTATTTTTTGATTCATAAACAAAAAAGGCGGGCACAAGACCCGCCCTTACAAAATACCATGTTATTTGAGTTTAGCTGACTCTTTATGTTCAGTTTTTTTCTTGCACCAACGGCAATATTTGATAAATTTCAATTTATCAGGAGTGTTAGTTTTATTTTTTTCGGTTAAATAATTTTGAGCCCCACAAACGGAGCAAACTAAGGCGATCAAAATTCTAGGTGTTTTTTTAGATTTAGACATGAGTGGTATTTTAAACTAAAAACAGTTGATTAGCAATCAATTAATCAGCATGTTTGTATTTTTTAATTTGCCTTTCAATCGCTTCACGTAAATCAACGATAGCAGAAGTAAGTTCATGATGAGTAACTTCAGCATGAAGAGGATTTTTGAGACCAGGTAGACTCATATCAAATTTAGCCGTGTAATTTTTGTATTTTTTATCTTTTTGAATAATCAATGAAGCGGTTTTTAACTCATTATTAAATTGAGGCAAAAGCTGATCTAATTTTTGGACAAATTTGGTTTGAATTGTCCGGCGAATTTTGAGAGAAATAATTAAATTAATACCGTTAATCCTGATGTTCATAAAAACCTCCAATTAACTTTTAATTTGTGAATTACACTTGATGTAATTTATTTTAGCATTATTCAGTGATCATTTGGACAATGTCACAAGGACCTTGATATTTTTTGGCAAGATCAAAAATAGCATCAATTTTAGGTTCGGTAGTTTGATAAATTTGACCATCTTTATCTCGAACAGTCACTTCTAAAGTATGTTTTTGAAAAACAACTTTAACTTGACAATTAGACATAAGTTTATCTGTTGTTTGCCAGTCGATATTTTTTATTTCTCCAGGAGTGACTTCTGGAACAATAAATTTTTCTTCGTGAGCAACGTAATGACTATTTTCTTGCATAAGTTTACTGATAGATAAACCAATAGCGGCAAGAATAATAATTAATAAAAGAAGATAAATAGTTTGTAAAACAGATGACATAAATAATAATAGCAAAGTTAGAAGCAATGTTTTTGTTGGTGAGCGGAGGGGACAGGAGTTGAAATATTTTTGTCCTTATAATAATTTCTGTCTGTAAACAAAAAATAATAAAATAAATTTTAGTTTGATTTTTGTTGTAAAATTAAAAAAAAGCCTATAGTTTGAAAAAAAATAACTATTTTGATAAAATATCGAACTTATGCCAAATATACCTTATTGTGAAAGATTAATTGGAAGAAAGGGTTTTAGTAGGGAGCATATGGTTCCGCCACCATCCGAAAGAGGTCCGCATGTTGTCCAATTTGAATTGACTACTGGTTGTAGTCATGGTCGTTGTACATTTTGTAATATTTATGATGGACCAAATTATAAAGAAAAAAAAATAGAAATTTTTAAAGCGCATGTTCACTCAGTAATGAATTTTGTCTCTAATAAAACAACGATTTATAGAGCTTTTATTGGGGCTGGTAATGCTTTAAATGTTGATATTGAAAAATTAATAGAAGCAAGTAGTCACATAAATGAAGTTTTTAAGAAAAATGGTTTTGATTTGATTCGTCTATCTGTTTACGGTAACACTCAAGATATCTTGAAAAAAGGAAGAGAAGGTATGGAAGATTTTAGAAGATCTGGTCGCTCTTATCCAAAAAAATTGGTTTATTGGGGCTTGGAAAGTGGTAATAGTGAAGTTCTTAAAATTGCAGGTAAGGGTTATGACTCTGATCAGGTTGCTCGTGCTGGTGAAATTTTAAATCGAGGAAATATTTTAAATTCAACTATGGTTATGCCTGGTTTAGGTGGTATGTCTTATTTTAATAAGCATGTTGAAGATACTGCCAGAATTTTAAATGAAACTAGACCAGACTGGATTACTTTTATGGGTCTTCAAATTAAACCCAATACTCCATATGAAATTTGGATGAAAAAACAAGAAGAATTAAATCAAAATTGTAATCTAACTCCATACGAAGTATCTGAACAAACGGCTCAAATTATTGAGAAACTTAATTTTCCTACAATAATTGGTGTTCACGGGTATAATATTCATGAAGGTTTCTGTATTAATCCAGTCCCTATTGGATCTAAGAGAATTAATAATAATGATGAGGCTAGAATCGTGGCTACTGAACTAAGAAATAATATGTATAAATACTTAAATAAAATCAATTAAAAAATATTTTCTAAATAAATTGGTTAAAATCTTGGCGGAGGGGAACAGATCTACTTCACATTTGGTTTCGTGATATTGGTAATTAATCTTTTATTGATTAATACTCTACCAGAACAAGTTTTTAAATATTTTTCAAAATTAAATGCTAAATATTTATCTTCAAAACATGAATACCAAATTAATTTAAGTGGTCTTAATTCTTTTGTGGCTGGAACATAACCATTATTATGTCTTTCGATTCTTTCTTTTAAATTATCAGTACACCCAATGTATGGATGATTATTACTACATCTTAAAATATAAACATATTGCACAATTAATTTTACATTAATGCGGACATTGTCCGCTGAAGCAGGAAACAAAATTACTTTTATTGGGCTAAGAATATTGAATATTACCCGCCTACGTTATCACTTCGTCGGGCGAAGGCGGAGGGGACAGGAGTTGAACCTGCATGTCATTGCTGACGCTTGTTTTCAAAACAAGTTCCTTACCATTCGGAGCACCCCTCCAAATCAGTTGAAAGTTTATAAAGTTATAAAGTTATAAAGTAATTTAATTTAGAAACTTTAAAAACTTTTGACTTTATAAACTGATGTGAGCCCGGAATGAAACTCGAATTCATGACCTGTCCGATACTTCGGACTGCTCTACCAACTAATGTTGAAGAACTCATCAATTCTAATTTCTCCTGACTTAATGATGTCTATTATAACTTTTTTACTTTTAAATTGCTTAATTTTAAATTCTATCTTTTTAGCAATAGTGATGGAGTCAAATTTTTGAGAAAAAATTAGTTCGAAAGGTCTTGAGAAACTAGTATAAGTGCTTCGGCCAGAATTATGTTCGATTAATCTTCTTTGAATATTGGTAGTACTGCCAATATAAAATCTATTGTTTTTTAAAGATTGAAGGACATAAACATATCCATTCATTTTGAGCCTGGAGTGGAACTCGAATCCACGACCTGTCCGAACCAATCGGACTGCTCTACCAACTAATGTTGGAGAATTCATCAATTCTAATCACTCCTGACTTAATGATGTCTATTATAACTTTTTTGCTTTTAAATTGCTTTAGTTTAAATTCTATTTTTCTGGCAGTTATTAAATTGTCAAATTTTTGAGAAAAAATCATTTCAAAAGGTTTAGTAAAACTAGTATAAGTACTTATTCCTTGATTATGTTCAATTAATCTTCTTTCTAAATTATTGGTACTGCCAATATAAAATCGGCCATTTTTAAGAGATTGAAGGACATAAATATATCCATTCATTTTGAGCCCGGAATGAAACTCGAATTCATGACCTTCCCCTTACCAAGGGGATGCTCTACCAACTGAGCTATCCGGGCAGACTATTAATACTTTGATATTGTATCAAAATAATTTATAAAAATGAGCCTGAGGTGGGAGTCGAACTCACGACCTTTCCTTTACAAAAGGATTGCTCTACCACTGAGCTACTCAGGCAATGAATTTATTATATCAAGTGTTCCGATTCGTTTTAGAATTTAGTCTGAAGAAAATATTTTGTCGATAATTTCTTGGGCGTGGGAATTTTGCTTTTTAATAATTTTTTTAATTTTAATAAAAAAGGTTTTAAAAATTTGAGATTCTTTAGCATTTTCTATTTTTTTGATATCGTACTGAGTTCCTCCCATTTGATAATTAATTTTTGATGGAACTTTAAAACCCTTTAGAAGGATATGGAAATTTAATTGTAAATATTGAATAAATGGTTTAAGGGTGCCTTCAGAACGAAGACGACGAAGTGAAAAGACATAGCGAGGGGTGGAGAGAAGTGTAAATTTGTAATTATATTTATAAATTCTTTGAAGTAATTCACTGTCTTCTCCAAATTTAATATTAGGATCGTAACCACCAACATCAAAAAAAGCTCCTTTTTTAACGGCTTGCATGGCTCCGTAAGAATAGGGAAGTTTAAAAATTTCTCCAGTCTTCATAATTGAATTACTAAAAAAAGCAAACATGTTTTCTGATGGTTTATGGGAATCGGCTTTAATGTAGGTAGTTACAAAATGAGGATGTTTCTTTTCGAAAGCTTGAGCAATTTTTTTAAGGTAATTTGGGGGAATTTGAGTGTCAGCATCAAAAAAAATTAAAATATCAGCAACTGCTTTTTTGGCACCCAGATTTCTTTGGAAGGAAACATTGCGAGTGGTGGTGGAATGGAGATGAAGGGGATATTTGGCGGAAAATTCTGTAGCAACTTTGGCAGTTTTATCTTCGGAATTGCCGTCAATAATAATAGCTTCAAAATCTTTGAAAGTTTGGGAATTTAAGTTTTTTAATAAATTGGGAAGAAAATGTTCTTCGTTAAGACAGGGAATAATAATGGAAAAATAAGGTTTTTTCATAATGTATTTTCCCGATAAATCGGGATCGTGTAAATAGGCAAAATTTGTCGTTTCACTTCAAATTTAGTCCTATTTAAACGAAAAGAGTTGTCCCACCCAAAGCGACTTCAATAGTGGCTTTTCCACGCTATAAAAACGTGGGGAAAACTGGTCTGGCAAGAACAAGTCTAGTCAGGCACAAGTTCTCCTTTTAAGAAGTTTAGCTAGAAAAAACACCTTCTTAAAGTGGATGCTTGAGGTAGGACGATTAAGTTTAACAACAATGAAATTGTTTGTCAGTCTATCAGTTTTTAGATTTTTTGTTTTTTGCGGTGGAAATGCGTTAATTTTTAATAATTTTATTGGAGTATAATTGCTTTATGAAAAAACAAAAAATGGAAATAAATAAAAAAATGATGATTGAGGATTTGATAGAAAATTACCCAGAATTAGGCAATGTTTTGATGGAAGAATATGGATTTCATTGTATTGGGTGCATGGCGGCAGGAAGGGAAACATTGGAAGAAGGAGCAATAGTTCACGGAATGAATAATAAAGATATTGAAAAAATGATAAAGAATCTTAAAGAATTGGTAAAAGTAAACTAAGAAGAAACTTAATGGCGGGAATCATAATTAGACTGATTAGACTTTGACCATTAAAAACAGGGAAAAAGACCAGAACTATAATTAGTAAAAAACCATATCGGTCAAATATTTCTTGCCATTGGATTCGTGATTTTTCTGGAAGTAGATTGAGAAGAAGGTGAGAACCGTCAAGTGGAGGGATGGGAATTAGATTAAAAATGAAAAGAGAAACATTGATGAGAGTAAGTGAATAAAAAAAGATATAAAAAATTTGAGATAAAGGAATAAATCGGAAACAAAGAGAAGCAATAATGGCGAGAAAAAGATTACTAACTGGACCAGCCAAAGAAACTATAATCTCATCTTTTTTGGGATGACGAAAATTAAATGGATCAATAGGAACTGGTTTGGCCCAACCGATGGTAGGTAAACCAGTCATCAGATTAATCAAAGGTAGAAAAAATGTACCAATAGGATCGGCGTGAGCTAATGGATTTAGAGTAAGGCGACCGTGAGATCGGGGAGTAGGATCACCCATATGGTCAGCAGCTAGAGCATGGAAAAATTCGTGGATAGTAATAGCAATGATGAGACAGATAAAAGAGATAATTTTAAAAATAAAACTTTCCATATTCCAAAAAAAAGAATGATTGTGATATTATACCTTACTATGAGAACATGTAGTTTATGCAACAAAGGGACAAAAGTTGGTCGAAATAGATCACATGCCCAAAATCGAACTCCAAGAACCTATAAAGCTAACATTCAAAAAGTTACTTTGTCGGTGGGAGAGGATAAAATTAGCGGAGTTTTTTGTACTAAGTGTTTGAAAAAGCTTAAAAAAGAGGCTAAGCAATAAAAAACGGCACTCTATTTTGAAAGTACCGTTTTTTAAATAATCCAAGTTTATTATTTTTTCTTGGTTTTTTTGGCGACTTTTTTCTTGGCTGTTTTTTTAGCAGCTTTTTTCTTAACAACTTTTTTCTTGGCGACTTTTTTAGTAGCTTTCTTTTTGACTGGCATATTTTTACCTCCTTAATAATAATTAAAGAGGTTTTTAAAATTTTGTCAAAAAGTGAAATGCCTAACCTTGGGGATGATTCGATTTTAAATAAATAAAATTTTGATAAATTAAAATTATTTATTGCCTATTATTGGGACATTAATTAAAAATTAAAAATTAATAATTAATAATTATTTTTTATATAAAATTACAAAATTGCCTAAGCTAGCAGAAAAAAGATATGTGATTAATGATGAATTTTTCCATTAAATTTTAAAACAGGTATTTGAAATTACCTAAAGATAGGGTAAAAAAATAATTTCTAATATCTAATATTTAATGTCTAAACTAAAAATAAAAAACTAATTTTACCGTAGGTTAGGATTTTTTTATAGAATAGTATTTGGAAATTTCAGACCAAGAAGTGATATTTTTACCTTCGATTTGGACTTGATTTAAGTCTAAAGTAGAAAGTTTAAAGTTAAAAGTTGAACTGAAGATTTTCATTTTTAATTGTTGACATTTTTGGTTGGTGACATAGGTCCAAGCAATAGGCCAAGGGTTTAAAGCCCTGATAAAACGTTCGATTTTAGCTTGATCCCAAGACCAATTTATTTTGGCTTTATCTTTGTCAAATTTGGGAAAATAAGTTTTTTGAGAATGATCCTGAGGTATTAATAATTCAGGATTTGAGATATAAGATTTAAGGATAATAGTAAGATTTTGAGCGGCGAGATCGAAAGCTTTGGTGTAAAAACTGGTAGCAGTTTCAGTAGAGGAAATTTCAAAAGGTAATTGAGTGATAATGGGGCCATGATCGGGAAGAACATCGATTTGAAAAAAACTGACGGCGCTTTGAATTTCACCATTGATAATTTGCCAAGGGCCGGGAGTGGCACCACGGTATTTGGGTAAAGGTGAAGGATGAATATTAACAATTTTATATTTGGGAATATCGATGGTTTGTTGATCGAAATAAGGGGGACCAAAGGCGACAACTAGGCCGAGGTCTGGTTGCAAATTTTTAATTTTTAATTTAACTTCAGGACTGAACTCTTCTATTTGAAAAAGAGGTAGATTATTGGTTTTAGTAAAAGTGGCGACGGGATTAGGGATAATTTTTTGTTGACGACCGACAGGTTTGTCGGTTTTACTAAAAACGGCAGAAACTTGAAGATCTTTAATTTCGAGAAGTTTTTTAAGAATAATGACAGAGTATTCGGAAGAACCGAAGAAAATAGTATTGATCATAATATTTAATTTTTAGTAGAGAAGTAGTAATAAATTATACCGTACTCATTTGGAAATTTGATAAAATACATTAATGATAAAAATTATTCTTTATCCTAACGATGTTTTACGTCAAAAAGTTAGTGATGTAATTGAAATTGATCAGACCACTGCTAAAGAAATTGAGGAATTAAAAAAACTTTTGGCAGAAGGGGAAAATGCGGCTGGTTTGGCGGCGCCGCAAATTGGGGTGTCAAAAAATTTTTTTGGAATGAAAATAAACGGAGAAGTAAAAGTTTATTTTAATCCAAAATTAATAAAAACTTGGGGAGAAAGAGTTTATCCATTGATAGAAAAAGAAGCCGCCTACGCTGGCGCTACGTCGGCCAAGGAAGATTTTTTGGAGGGATGTTTGTCGTTTCCAAATTATTTTGGAACAGTTAAAAGATGGTTAAAAATAGAAGTTGAATGGCAAGAATTAATTGGGAAAAAGTTTATTTTAAAGAAAAAAGGATTAGAGGGTTTTGAGGCAATTGTTTGGCAACATGAAAGTGATCATTTGAAAGGAAGATTGTTTGTGGATTATATTAAAAAAGAGGGTGGAAAATTTTATAAATGGAATGGGAAAGAAATGATGAAAGCAGATATTAAGATATTCAGTTAGTCAGCCTATCAGTTTTTCAGCTTTTTGATTTTGTCGAGGAGTTTTTGGGCGGCGGTGTTGGTGGGGGCGTATTTGAGGGTTTGTTCTAAATTGGTTTTGGCAAGATCATATTTTTTTTGATCAAAATAAATTTGACCGAGAGCAAAATAAGCATGATCATAATTTGATTTAACATCGATAGCTTGTTGATAGTAAATAATAGCTTCATCGATGAATGAAGCAGTTTCTAAAAATTGACCTAGATTAAAATAAATTTTGGCATCAGTTGGGGCAAATTTTGAAGCTTGCAACATAGATTCAATGGTTTTAGTAAAATATTTTTGATCAAGACTAGAAAGATAATAATAAACTTGAGATCGAAGTTTCCAAAAATTTATATTGGCTGGAGATGAGGTAACTGATAAATCAGCATATTTGATAGCTTGATCAATATACTTTTGATCGTTGGTAAGAAGGGCCATTTTTGCTGATAATAAACCAAGATGGATATAATAATTAGGTTCTTTTGGTTTAAGTTGATTAGTTTGAGAGATTAATTGATAAGCAGTTTCATAGTCTTGGTGATTGTCTTTGGTTTGTGATTTGGAAAAATAAACATCAGCAAAATAAGAACGAATAAGTTGATTGAGACTATAAAATGAAAAAAATAAAACTAGGGGAATGAGAATTTTTTTAGTTTTAAAATGTGATTGATCTTCCTGATATTTAAAACTAAATAGAGGTAAAGTAAAGAAAAACAAAGAGACAATGGAAATAGAAAAACCGGCAGTATTAGTAATTAAAATACTGATAAATGAACATAAAATAGCAATATCGAGTATTAAGTATTTGGTATTTAGTATCTTTTTAATTAGAACAATCAATACCGCCAAAATAAAAAGTAAATAAGGAATGGTGCCGACCAGACCGGTAGTAGCTAAATAATTTAAATACTCGTTGTGAGCCTTGTTATAAAGAAAATCCCATTCTGAAGTGAGATTGTGTTCTATGGGTCTAGTCCAATAATAAGAATAAGCAAATGTTTCGACTCCAGTGCCAACTAAGGGAAATTTTTTAAATAATTCCCAACTGCCAAGCCAAACAATTTTGCGAATATTACCACTGGAAGTAACGTTTAAATTATTAATTTCTAATGTCGAATTTCTAATGTCTAATTTATGAGGGAAGAGGAAATCTTTGATAGGATTAGAAATTAATAGAGATAAAACAATTAATAATGAATAATTAATAATTAATGATTTTTTGAGAGATTTTTTTTGAAAAAAAGTAAAAATGAAAAATATTGTTAAAGAAATAACGGCGGCCAGAATACCAGATTTGGATTTGGTAAAGAGAAGAGTTAGATAATAGATAGTAGTAAGTAGTAAATAGCTAGTAGCAGAAAATTTATTTATAGAATTTTGAAATTTATAAATAGAAAAAGGAAGGAGGAGACAAAGATAAGCGGCTAGCCAATTGGGTTGACCAAGAGTAGAAAAAACTCTAGATTGAACATCTTGAACCCAAAAATTTTTATCAATACCAAAATGTTCTAAAATACCAAAAATAGCCACAAAAAAACCTGATAAAAGAATTAAATTGATAAGAGTATTTTTGAATTTATCGTTTAGATAAAGGGGGAGAATTAAAAAAATACTACTGAAGGCAATAAGAGAAAATAAACCACCATTGAGACGAGAATAATAACCATGAAGAGAAGTATAAATATCAATTGAAGTGATAGTGCAAATTATTTGGGAAATGAGAAAAATAATTAAAAACCAATTTAATTTATTTTTATGAAAAAGTTTAATTTGACCTAAAGACCAATTTATTAGATGAAGAGTAGTGGTTAGTATGGTGATTAAATAAATGAAATGCATTTTGGGGATTTCAAAAAGTTCGGAATTAGAAAAACACAAAATTAAAGGAGTAATTAAAAAAAGGCAAGCAAAAAGAACTTTAATTGATTGATTTAATAATTTCATGATTAATTTATTGTAACTGAATTTGAGTGACGATAAATTGTTATAATTTTAAAGTGAAGCTTTTTAAAAAAGAAATTAGTTTATTAAAGAATTTGTTTATGTCTTTGAGTTGGGATATTGGAATTGATTTGGGAAGTAGTAACACTTTAATTTATCTTAAAGATAGAGGGGTAGTGATTGATGAGCCAACCATGTTGGCGAGAAGGAAAAGAAAAAGATGGACTGGATTATCAGCTCCAAAAGAAAATTTAACTAGACCGATAGCTTATGGATTAAAAGCTAAAATGATGTGGAATCGAGAACCAAAACAGATAGAAGTAGTCAGTCCAATTAAAAATGGCATAATTGCTGATTTGGAAGCTTTGGAAAGTTTAATGAGCTATTATTTTAAATTGGTTTATGAAGTTCCTTCAAAATATCCCAAAATTTTTAAACCAAGAGTTATAGTTGGAATACCAAGTTTTATTAATCAGGTCCAAAAAAGAGCTATAAAGTCGGTTTTAATTGCTTCTGGAGCCGGTGAAGTAATTTTAATAGAAGAAGTTTTATTAGCGGCATTGGGTTTAAATTTATCACTAGAAACTCAATCTGGATCGGTAATAGTGGATGTGGGTGGAGGTAAAACTGAAGTTAGTGTGGTATCAATGGGGGGAGTGGTAATAGGTAAGGGAATAAAAGTGGCGGGAGATGAATTGGATACAGCGATAATTAATTATGTGAGAATGAAATATGGCCTATTAGTAGGTCAAAATAGTGCAGAAAAAGTAAAAATAAATTTTAAAAATGATGGCTTAATAAGAGGTAGGAGTTTGGAAACTGGTCTTCCGGGTGAGATTAAATTGACAAAATCGGAAATATTGGAAGCTATTAGTTTTGAGTTAAGTAAAATTGCAAAATTGGTTAAGTTAGTTTTAGATGAAACTCCACCAGAATTAATGGAAGATATAGTTAAAAAAGGAATTATACTAGTGGGTGAAGGAGCAAAAGTGGCTAATTTAAAAGAAATAATAGAAGGAGAAACTAAAATATGTACAATTTTGGGTGACGATTCAGGAATGTCAGTGATTAGAGGTTGTGGTAGATTGATTGAAGATAATTCACTTTTAAATCAGGTAAAGTTAATAACTTTATAAATATATGAAAGATGAGGTGGTTTATTTTTGGAAATTTTGGATATTAAAATTTGGATTAATTTTAAGCTTGTTAATTTTAACGGTAGCAATTTTGAGATTAAATTTGATTAAAGGTAAATATTACAGTCAAGTGGCACGAAATAATAAAGTATTAGAAACGGTAATTCCAGCTCCACGGCGAGAAATAGTCGATCGAAAAGGAAGAACAGTGGCTCAAACAATTTATCAGTATTTTAAAATTGACAATGAAACAAAAATTTATCAAAAAAGTGGTGATTTTGATGGATATCAATTTGAAGGTAAAGATTTGGCTTATGAAATAAATAGAGAATATCCATATGGAGAATCAATGTCGATGTTGACTGGTTATGTGGGAAAAGTATCAGATAAAGATATTAAAGATAATAGATGTGGAAATAAATTTTATAGAAATGATTTGGTTGGCCGAGGGGGAATTGAAAATTTTTTGGATTGTGATATTAGGGGAAATAATGGAAAAAGAATAATAGAAGTTGATGCATTGGGTAATTATATTAGGGAATTAGGGCGAGAAGAGCCAGAAATAAAACCCTCGTTGGCATTATCGGTTGATGCTTATTGGCAAGATAAAATTTATAAACTTTTGGGAGGTAAAAAAGCGGTGGTAATAATGAGTGAACCAAGTACGGGTAAAATAATTGCTTTAGTTTCTAGTCCGGCATTTAATCCAAATTCTTTTTCGGAACAAAATAATAAAGATATTTCTATGTATTTAAACGATAAAGATAATTTACCTTTGTTAAATCGAGCAATTTCAGCCAGATATCATCCTGGATCAGTATTTAAAATTGTGACAGCAACTGCTGGTTTGGAAACAGGATTAATTAATAAAGAGACTTTAATAGAAGATGTGGGAGTTTTAAAAGTTGGAGATTATAGTTATAAGACTTGGAGTGGAAAATCTGATGGAATGGTTGATATAACAAAAGCAATAAAAAGATCGAATGATATTTTTTTCTATAAATTAGGAGAAATGTTGGGGGTAGATAATATAAAAGAATGGGCAATAAAATATGGTTTTGGAACAAAAACGGGAGTGGAAATTTCTGGAGAAGTAGAAGGAGTGGTACCTGACGATGATTGGAAAAGAAAAGTAAAAGGTGAACCTTGGTATTTGGGTAATACTTATCATTTGTCTATTGGTCAGGGTGATTTAGACGTGACTCCTTTGCAAGTTAATCAAATGACCAATATTATTGCTAATAAAGGGAATAAGTGTCAAATGAGTATTTTGAAAGAGACAAAAAGTGAGTGTCAAAATATTGGAATTAAAGAAACTAATTGGATAACAATAATAGAAGGAATGAAACAAGCTTGTAAAACTGGAGGTACAGCTTGGCCACTTTTTAATTTTAAAACTGAAATTGCTTGTAAAACGGGGACAGCTGAAGTGGGAGATGGAAGTAAAGATGCTCACGCTTGGTTAACAGCTTTTGCTCCAGCCGATAATCCTCAAATTTCAATTACAGTGATGGTAGAAAAAGGGGGTGAAGGATCGGATATAGCGGCGCCAATTGTGGGAGATATTTTAAAAGAATGGTTTAATGAACCAGAGACAGTAGTACCAAGACACAAAGAGACAAAAGAAATGTCAGAATAAATAATTTAACAAAAGTGATATTATTTTTTATATGAGATTTATAGAATCTGCAGGGATGATTATAGATGGAATTAAAGAATATTTAGAGACTAAAAAGGAATTAAGAAAAGCGGTAGATTTTGATGATAAACGTAAAGGTCAATATTCTCTTGAAGTGTACGATGGAAAAGGTGAAGAATGTAAAGGTTTTTCTGGAATAAATTATTCTGAACCAGAAGAAGCAACTTTTAAAAGAATTTTAACAATGGATATTAAACAGATGGTTTTAAGAGTATCTGAAGAAGAAAAGGTAATTGTTTCAAATCGAAGAAGAAATATTGATGAATGATTTGTAGTTGACAGAGAGAGTATTATAGATAACAATGAAACTTAGTTTAAAAAGTAGAAAGTAGAAAGTTATCAAGTTATAAAGTAAAAATTAAAATGAAAAAATTATTAATAGTTGAGTCACCGACAAAAGCAAAAACTATTGGAAGATATTTGGGAAAAGATTTTAAAGTGGTGGCAACAGTGGGTCATATACGAGATTTACCTAAGAATAAAATGGCGGTAGATTTGGCTAAAAATTTTGAAATTGAATATCAAATTGATTCAAAGAAAAAAAAGGTAGTTGATGAATTAATTAAATCAGCAAAAGAAGCAGAAATGATATTGTTGGCGTCTGATCCTGATCGTGAAGGAGAGGCTATTTCTTGGCATGTTCGTTGGATATTAGAAAATAACCAATCACCAAAATCCAAGAAACAAACAAAATCAAATAATCGAATTTCTGAAAGAATTACTAGAATTACTTTTCATGAAATTACTAAAGAAGCAGTCGAGGAAGCTTTAAAAAATGCTCGGGAGATTGATATGGATTTGGTTAATGCTCAACAAGCTCGACGAGTTTTGGATAGGGTAGTGGGATATAGTTTATCACCGATTTTATGGAAAAAAGTCAGACGAGGTTTGTCTGGAGGGAGAGTTCAATCAGTGGCGGTAAGATTAATTTGTGAAAGAGAGAAAGAAATTGAAAATTTTAAGAAAGAAAAATTTTATACTGTTTGGTCAGATTTAAATAAAAAAGAAACTTTTCGAGCCGATTTAATTAAAGTTGATGGTAAAAATGTTTTTATTAGTACTAAATTGAAATTATTTGATGGTGATTATACCTATTCTAAATCTGTTTTTAAAACTGAAGAAGAAGTTAAAAAATTTGTTGACGGTTTAAAGAAAGAATTTTTAGTAGAAAGTGTAACAGGTAAAGAAATATTAAAAACACCATTACCAGCATTTACGACATCAAAACTACAACAAGCGGCGGCACGACGAATGGGATGGTCGGGTAAACAAACGATGAGTGTGGCTCAGCAACTTTATGAAAAGGGTTTAATTAGTTACCATAGAACTGATTCAGTTTATTTATCAGAAAAAGCGATTGGAGAATTTAGAAAATTTATTGAAAAAGAATTAGGAAAAAAATATTTATCAGAGAAAATAAGAGTTTATAAAAATAATAGTAAAAACGCCCAAGAAGCACATGAAGCGATTAGACCAACAAATGTATCAATTCGTAACATTGAAGGAGCTGACTCAAGAGAGATTAAATTGTACGATATAATATGGAAAAGGGCGGTGGCGACTCAGGGAGCGGCGGCAAAGATGAAAAATACGACAATTAATTTTTCTGTAAATAATGCTATTTTTCAATCAAAAGGAGTAAGAATGTTGTTCGATGGTTTTTTGAAAATTAGTGGAGAAAAACATGAGGATCAAATTTTACCAGAATTGAATGAGGGAGAAAAAATAATAGCTAAAAAAATTGGTTATGAAAATAATGAAACGATGTCGATGCCTCGATATAGTGATGCTAGTTTAGTATCGTCTTTGGAAAAACAAGGGATTGGTCGACCTAGTACTTACGCTCCAATTATTTCCACAATTATTATGCGTCAGTATGTTGAAAGAGATGAGGGAAAATTTAAACCAACAGTTTTAGGAAAAGCAACCAATGAATTTTTAGTGAAAAATTTTGAAGATATTTTATCATTGCCATTTACAGCGGAAATGGAAACCTCTTTGGATAAAATTGCTTTGAATAAATTGAATTGGAAAGAAATGATGAAAAAATTTTGGAAAGATTTTGAAAAAGAAGTTAAAAAAGCTAATAAAGATGGAGAAAGAGTAAAAGTAGAAACAGAAAAATTAGGAGAAAAGTGTCCGGAGTGTAAAGAAGGAGATTTGGTAATTAGATTGGGTCGATTTGGTAAATTTGTATCGTGTAATCGATTTCCAGATTGTAAATATAGTCGCCAATACCAAGAAAATGCGGGATTTAAATGTCCAGAATGTGGGGCTGAGGGAGTAGTCAGAAAAACTAAAACGGGGAGAAAATTTTATGGTTGTTCTAATTATCCGATTTGTAAGTGGGCGGGGTGGAAGAAACCGTAAAATTAATTTTTTCTAATCCTGTGTCCAATTGAAGTATCGCATTCAAAAGAACGGCATTTTTGGGGACGTTTAAAATAATTTTCACATCTCCAAATTCCATCTTCGTTTCGAGTTAAAAATTCACAAATGTCATATATTACATGATCGGTTAGGTCTTCGACAGAGTAGTACTTATAACCATGACTTTCAGCTACTTCTCTTGAACAACATCCTTCAAAATGCATTATTCTTGGATTACAACCATTACAACCTTTATTATTGGTTTTTGAGAAATAATAACCTTCAATGTCTTTATCGTCTTTATTGATATCAATATTTCCGTCTTGAAAATTTTTTGGTTGATCTGAATTAGTAGGGGAAAGATTTTCACCTAATCCTTCTCCTGATAAAATACTTTCCCAATATTCTTGTTTTGTATTGGAAATATCAATAATTTTTTCACTCATATTTTTATATTATAAGTGACATATACGGAGATTGTCAAGGTTTGGTTTTATTTCTTTTTACCCCAATGTTCTTGAGAAGTTCTGATTAGTTTGTCTCGTTGTTGATTTTTACAAGATAAAGGAGGTAAAGTGGTGGCATAAAATGGTTGGGTGGTTTCGGAATCGATAGAAAGTTTACAAATGACTTGATATTTACCAATTTTAACTAAGTCTTCGGGGGGGAAGGCAGAACCGAATTCTTTGGCTAAAATAAAAGCATCTTGATTACCGACAACAAAAGAAATAATAGAACCAACGTTGCCTAAAATGGCGTCTTGAATAGTCCTGTCTAATTGAGACATATATTGGTTGGCAATGATAAGGTTAAGTTTAAATTTGCGAGCTTCAGAAAGGATTTTAATAAAAGCTTCGGTAGCAAAATTTTGAAATTCATCGACGTAAAGATAAAAATCAGAACGATCTTCAGCGGCTTGAAAAACCCGATTCATGGCGGAAAGTTGAATTTGAGTGATAATCATGGCTCCAAGAAGAGAAGAATTGTCTTCACCAAGACGACCAGTAGATAAATCGGCAATTAAAATCTTTTTATTATCCATGATTTCCTGAATATTTATTTTTGATTTAGCATGGGCGACGGTATTGCGAATGTTAGTCGAAGCAATAAATTGACCAACTTTATTTAAAATAGGAGACACAGCTTCATTTTGAAATTTTGGATCCATACGGTCAAATTCGTTGCGCCAGAAATTGATAAGAGTTTGATTGGTAAGTTGAGAAACACATTTTTCTCGAAAATTTTTATTGGTTAAAATTTCAACGATATGAGTAAGATCTGAACCGGGCGAATTGACTAAAGTTAAAACAGCATTGCGTAAGATATGTTCAAGTCGTGGTCCCCAGGAAACAGTACCGTAAAGTTTTTTAAAAATAGAGAGAACACCGGAGGCAATTAGTTCTTTTTGAGAATCATTTTTGGCTTCAAGAACGTTGAGAGGGTAAACGTATTCGGGGTCGGCAGGATTAAAATAACAAACATCATTAATACGGGAACTAGGGACATAATCGAGAATAGTGTTACATAAATCACCATGAGGATCGATAACAGCCACACCTCGACCTTTGCGAATATCATCAATGGCCATATTGGCAATAAGAGTGGTTTTACCAGTACCTGATTTACCGATGATGTAGGTATGACGGCGACGGTCTTCTCCTTGTTTGATACCAAAAATAGAATCTTTATTTCTAAATTCAGTTTTGGCAAAAAAAGTAATTTGAGATTTTTCTTCGGGAGTCGTATTGTCAGCAATTGGTAAATTTTCTGGAGGATCAGAATAAAGATTTTTTCCCCAAGCAATATTAGGAAGTTTGGTGATTTGATTAGGGAAATGCCAAATGGCGGAAAGTTCTTCGGTGTTAAAAATTTGACCTTTGAGGCCAGAAAAAATTTCTCTGTTTTTGATAGCTTTAAGAAGTTTGTTTTTAGTAAAAAAATTAGGAGGATAATTTTTAATAAAATTACCTCGAGGATTAGTGTAAGCTCCAAATGAAGAAGAAACAGAAGAGATTAAACCAGGATTATTTGAAAGAAAGTTAATTTGAGCAAAAATTCCGGGAAATTGGATTTTTTGTTCAAAAATCATTTTGTCAGGATGGGCGGTGCGAATGTTGCGTTCTTTGTCGACTAAAATTCCGTTTTGAATAGTACTAATAATGCTGCCTTGCCAATTTTTTGGGGCAGAGGAAAGGACAATTTGAAAGACAAAAAAATCTTTGATATTGTTTGATCGAGATAGGGGAGCTAAAACTGAGTTTAAAGGGTCAGTATCTCGGAAATCTTTAGTAGTTTTTAGGGGATAACTGTAAGATCTACCTAAACCAAGTTGAGTAAAAGAGGGAGAAATAATGTTTAAAGGAGAATTTGGTTGGTTAGGGTCAGTTAAAGTTGGAGTTAAAAATTCAGCGATGTGATCAGAACTTTCTCTGGTAATAGCGCTGGAATATTGAGCTAAAATTTGAGATCTAAAAAAATCAATTTCAGTTTTGGGAATAACAACAAAAAAACGAAGCTGGCCATCTTTTAAAACAATTTCTAAAGAAGCAATAGTTTTTTTCTTTCCAACTAATTTTTCAGCAAAAGAAAGTTTGGAAAATTGGGTAAAATTAGACAATAAAGAAGACATGGCCTCAAAAGTAAACTCGTTTTGTTGAGGTAATCGAATTTCTAGGACAATAAAACCATTGTCAGACATGAAAGTATTTTAACAATTTTTTGTTGAAATAGGGTTATGTTATAATTTCTAGATTAAAAATTTTGTTTCGATACAAGAATCCTGGGAGTAATACCCGGTATCGAAATTAATCCGCCTTCATTAAAATTTCGGCGGACAAGTAAGGAGGATTCCGATAAATCGGAATAAAAAAATATGGCAGAAGCCAAAAAAAATATAACTAAAACCGTCAACCGAAGCGGTAAATCTTTGGTTAAAAAAGCATTGGTGGTTAAAGCTAAAAATCAAAGTAAGATTTCAGCTGAAAACATCAAGAAAATGAACGAAAAGAAATTGGAAGAGAAAAAGATTTTGGAAAATAAAGTGAATGCAGTTGAAGAGAAGCCATCCTTGGCTAAAGCTACGGCGGCTAAAGAAGATAAAAATTATGATTTAACCATTGGATTAAAAGATTTATTGAATGCGGGTTGTCATTTAGGTCATAAAGTTTCTAAAACTAATCCAAAAGCTCGTGATTTTATTTATGGTAAAAAAGATGGAATTGAAGTAATTGATTTGGTAAAAACTTTGGAAGGATTACAAAAAGCTTGTAATTTTATTTATAACCAAAAAAGAAATAATAAACAGATAGTTTTAGTAGGAACCAAAAGACAGTCAAGAGAGGTGGTTCGAAGAGTAGCTTTAAATGCTGGTGTACCTTATGTAACTGATCGATGGTTAGGTGGAACAATTACTAATTGGGATCAAATTAAAAAAGACGTCAAAAAATTAGTTGATCTTAAAAGTGGTTTAGAATCGGGAAAATTTGTTGAAAGTACTAAAAAAGAACTTTCGGATATGAACAAAGAAGTTGCTAGATTAGAAAAGATTGTTGGTGGTTTGACTAGTTTAGAAAGATTATTTGATATTCTTTTTGTAGTTGATGCTGGTTGTGAAAAAACAGCAGTAAAAGAAGCTAAATTAAGAAAAATTAAGGTAGTGGCTATTAGTGATACTGATGCCAATCCTTATAAAGTTGATTTTGCTATTCCAGCCAATGATGATTCAGTTAAAAGTGTTAATCTTTTGGTTGAAGAAATTGGAAAAGCAATTAAAGCAGCAGGTACTAAATAGTTAATTAGTAATTAGCTAGTAGTAAGTAGCTAATGGAAAAATTAAAAATTGTTTAAAAAAATTATGGATAATAAAAAAATAATTGAATTAGTTAAAAAAATCAGAAATGAAACTGGATTGGGAATTATGGAAATTAAAGCCGCTTTGGAAGAAGCTGATGGTGATGAAACTAAAGCCAAACAAATTTTAAAAGAAAAAGGATTTAAAAAAGCAGAGACCAAAACTGAAAGAGAAACTCACCAGGGGAGAGTAGCTACTTATACCCATTCTACAGGTAAAATTGGAGTTATGGTTGAGTTGCTTTGTGAAACTGATTTTGTAGCTAAACATGAAGATTTCATGGAATTAACAAAAGATATCTGTTTACAAATTGCGGCAATGAATCCAGAAAACGTTGATCAACTTTTAAAACAAGAATTTATTAAAGATGCTTCAATTACAATTGAAGAAAAAATAAAAGGTTTAGTGGTCAAATTTGGGGAAAATATGAAATTAACTAGGTTTCAAAGATACGAAATCTAAAATCGTTTGTCTTTTATTATTAGTTTAATCAACTAAATCCCACTTTTCTTTCATTCTTAGGATTGCTTTTCTTTTTAGTTCTTCGTCTGGAGCCCAATATTCTCTGAAATTAGATAAAATTGTTTGTCTATAAGGTTTTGTATTGGCTATTGGACTAACTAACTCTAATATATTTTCAAACACTTCATTTTTATCTAAAATATAACTTAACAAACTACTAATTTTTTTTATTTGGGAATATTTATTATTTTCTGGATCGAATTCATCTGTTTTGATAAAACAGGTATTATATAGTTCTTCTACATATTCATTGCTACCCAAAGAACATTTTTTGATAAGACTGTTTTGTTGTTCTAAATTTCTATCTGTTGGATTAAGAGGAACTTTAAAAAGTTGTTGATAATAATTTAATAAATTAGTTTCACTAGTTGATCTAGAGTCAAAAGAAATAGACTCTAATTCATTAATTCTATTTTTAATATTGTCTATATTATAAACAGATGGTGTGGGTAATTGAAAATTTTTTATATCAGGTATAGTTTCTTTTCTCATGTGTGATATTTTATACCACAAATTAGGTATTTTCAATATTACAGGATTAAGTTTTTTTAAAATAAATTATATTTTTTGGTATAATGATTTATATGATAAATTTTGCAGAAGTTAGAGTCCGAATGGACAAAATTGTTTCTATATTTGTAGAAGATATTGCTTCACTCAGAACTGGTAGAGCAACCCCGGGATTAATTGAAAATGTGGTAGTGACAGTTTATGGTGGACAAAAAATGAAACTAATTGAATTGGGATCAATTGGAGTGCCTGATGTTAGATCTTTAACTTTTCAACCTTGGGATCAAACATTGATCAGAGAAATTTCTAATGGAATTGCGGCGGCTAATGTAGGAATGAATCCAGTAGTCGATGGACAAATAATTAGAATGAGTTTACCAATGTTAACAGTAGAACAAAGAGAAGATTATGTAAAATTATTGGGAAGAAAGTTGGAGGGAGCAAGAGTAATGATTCGCGATGCGAGAGCTGATTTTAGATCAGATTTACAGTCTGCCAAACAATCAAAAGAAATATCGGAAGATGAATTTAAACGAGACGAAACTGAATTACAGAAAATAACCGACGAATTTATTAAAAAATTAGAAGATATTGCTTCTAAAAAAGAAAAAGAAATCAGAGGTTGACCTAAATATTTATTTAGTTTATTCTTAGTAAATAATGAGTAAAAAAAATAAGTATTTAATGTTAGGAGCCTTGTTATTAGCGGTGGCGATTCCATTGACTACTTGGTTGGCAGAAAATAGCCAAGAAAATCGAAGTAAAGCAACAAGTGAAATGGAAGAAAATACTCCAGTGATTATTCGTGAGATTGAGGCTGTTTGTGGGGAAGTTAATGGAACAACTGTTGAGGCAATGCCTGATGTTCAAGTTGCTTGTGCTTCTGGTGCAGTAAATTGGATGGATAGTGAAGCTGATGATGGTAGTTACGATTGGAATTGTATTGGAACGAGTGCAGATATTATGGTTAGTTGCAGTGCTAATAAAAAATAAAATATTGTGGAAAGACTTTAATTTAAATACTATGATTTTATGGATTTATTAATTTTTGTTTTAGCTTTATCTCTTTTAGTTTTGGTTCATGAATGGGGGCATTTTATTGCTGCTCGAAAAACAGGGGTAAAAGTAGAAGAATTTGGTTTGGGTTTGCCACCTAGAATTTTTGGTAAAAAAATAAGAGGAACTATTTATAGTTTAAATTGGTTGCCTATCGGAGGTTTTTGTAAATTGTATGGGGAAGATGGTGATGGTAAAGGGGGAGAGGCGTTTAATCATAAGAAACCGTGGCAGAAAATGATAATAGTTTTGGGTGGAGTAATTATGAATTTAGTTTTGGCAATAACTATATTTAGTGTGGTTTATACTGTAGTTGGAGTTCCCAAAGAAGTTGATAAAGTGATAATTGTAGGAGTAACTAAAGATTCACCAGCAGATAAATCTGGTTTAAAAGAAAATGATGTGATTACTCAAGTAAATGGTATTGAAGTAAAAAAAGCTAATGAATTGATTGATGAAGTAGGTAAATATAAGGGTAAGGATGTGGAATTAATAATTAATAATAAAAAAATAACCGTCGCTGTGAGAGAAAATCCACCAGAAGGTGAGGGAAGTATGGGAGTAGCCATTTCTAATACAGAGATGATAAAAGTACCTTGGTATCGATTCTATGAAGGTATTTGGGCTGGGTTTAAAGAAGCTTATTATTGGGGAAAAATTATTGCCGGTGGGGTATTTAAAATGATTGGGGGATTGTTTATGGGACAAGTGCCAAAAGATGTTAGCGGTCCAATTGGGATGTATGAAGCAACTTCGGCTATTAATAAAAACCAGGGATTATTGGCAGTGATTCATTTTTTTGGAATAGTATCGGTTAATTTGGCGGTGGTAAATATTTTACCTTTTCCAGCATTAGATGGTGGCAGAATTATTTTTGTTTTATATGAAATGATTTTTAAAAAGAAAGTGAACCAGAAATTAGAGATAGTAGTAAACAATTTAGGAATGATGTTGCTTTTGGGATTAATTTTGTTAATTACAGTAGGTGATATTAGTAGAATTTTAAAGTGAGTCGTTGACAGATATTTTAAAAAGTGGTTTACTTTTTCATTGAGTAATTTTTATATTAAAAAAAATGAATAAACAAAAAGGTATCGCTTCAATAGCAGTAATTGTAGTTTTATTAATGGTAGTGGCTTTACCAATAACCATAAAGTTAGTTCAACAAGTTCAAGAAAATCGAAGTAAAGCAACAGTAGAAAATGTCTGTACTCCAAATGTGAAGGAATGTTTTAAAAATTCTTTGAATCAATGGTATTCTCAAACTTGTAATTCAGCTGGAATTGGTTTTGTTAGTATCATCGGTTGTGGAGATGTAGGATGTAATACAACGACTGGTGATTGTAATACGTTGTAAATTTTGATTGTTTAAAGTGTTTTTTAAGGGATGTTTTTTGGGATTAATTTGGGGGGATTATTTTTTTTTGAAAGAGGTTATTTTTTAGTTGATTTTACTATTTAGAAAAGACAATTAATAGAATTATAAAAATGACTTATTGACTTAAATTTTTAAAAGTGGTTTACTTTTTCATTGAGTAATTTTTATATTAAAAAAATGAATAAACAAAAAGGTATCGCTTCAATAGCAATAATGGTAGTGATGTTAGTAATGGCAGTAGCCCTGCCGGTAACGACAAAATTGGTCCAACAGAATCAAGAGAATAGAAGTAAAGCGGCAACTGGGACAGGTTGTTCTAATACAAATTGTACAGCTTGCGGTATACTCACTGAGTGTAGTAATAATTCTAGTTGTTATTGGGATGCTAACAAAGTGCCAAATTGTCAGTCAAAGTGTTCTAAAGTTGGTGGTGTTTGTGAAAATAATCAGACGTGTGTAACTACGACGGGTAGAGGAGTGATTTCTAACACTACTGGTTTTTGTGCAAGTCCTTTGGTGTGTTGTAACTCTACATCTACTTGTAATTCTAGGGGTGGGGCTTGTGTTGGAACTGTAGCAATATGTAATGCTGAAAATGGTGAAGTAATAGCAAACGCGGGTTGTTCTGGAGGTACTCCTGTTTGTTGTGCTGTACCAAGTACTACTACAACTACATACAAATGGAAAAAAGGTACCTGTAATACAAGTACTGGTGATTATAATTGTACTAGTGGAACTACTAGTGATTATACTTATACTAATCAATCAGATTGTATGACTGCTACTGGATGTGATAAAACAACTACATACAAATGGAAAAAAGGTACCTGTAATACAAGTACTGGTGATTATAATTGTACTAGTGGAACTACTAGTGATTATACTTATACTAATCAATCAGATTGTATGACTGCTACTGGATGTGATGTAGTTTCAACTAATAAATGTACTGGAACTAACTTAAATTGTTGGTCAGAAAAAAATGGTAGTTGTGCTCAAATGACGGCAAATATTGGTAGTACTACTACTTTTACTTCTGTACCTGATAAAACTTGTAATGAGGCTGGTGCTTTTTGTTGTGCGTCTTCACTTAAAACTACATACAAATGGAAAAAAGGTACCTGTAATACAAGTACTGGTGATTATAATTGTACTAGTGGAACTACTAGTGATTATACTTATACTAATCAATCAGATTGTATGACTGCTACTGGATGTGATGTAGTTTCAAATTGTGAAACTTGTCCTGCAGGTAAAGTTCCGGCGGATCAATGTTTGGGAATTAAAAGTTTATGTGAGTCTGTAAATACTAGTAATTCTGCATGTAGTACTAAATCTTGTTGTAAATGCACCTTATCAGCTCCTGCTGATGGTGATTGGTGTGATTATGGAACTGCATATGGATGTAAGAGTGGTTTACAGGCACAAAATCCAGTTGAAGAACCAACGAAATTTACCTGGAAATGTAATACTAGTTCTTGTACCTTGACTAAATGTACACCTATTGGAGATAAACGGTGTAATGGAGATTATGTACAAATCTGTCGTTCTAGTGGACTTTGGGAAAACACTGTTTGTGTGGAAGGAGAAAAGTGTAAAAATGGAGTTTGCGCTGGTCCTTGTATAGTAGGTAATAAAAGATGCTCTGTTAGTGATGATATTGGAACTTTGCAAATTTTGCAGACTTGTACCAATGCAAATGGAACTTGGACGACAGATTCTCCTAACTGTGCTCCTGGTCAGAGTTGTGTTTTGGCTAATGACAAAAAATCTGGAACGTGTGTTAATCCTTGTACTGTAGGGGCTAAACAATGTTCAGGAAATAATTTACAGGTGTGCAGAGCTGGAGCTAATGGAACTACTGGTTGGGTAGTGGAAACTAATTGCGGAGCAAATAGTACTTGTACTTCAAATGGAACTAATAATGCTAGTTGTGTAACTAATCCTTTGGGTTGTAGTCCGTTAGGATATCTACGATGTTTTAATAATATTTTACAAAAATGTGATGTTGATGGAAATTGGAATAAAGAGGGCGATTGTTCTATAGGTAATGGAAAGTGTGTTGTTTCTAATGATGGTGCTTCTGGTAGTTGTAAAGATATTACAATTACTTGTAATCCTGGGAATAAAAAATGTACTATTGGAAATGTACTTCAAACTTGTAATTCGGCTGGAAATGCTTGGATTGATACTGATTGTGGATTTGATAAAACTTGTACTCCAAGTGGAACCAATAACGCTAGTTGTGTGGTGGATACAATTACTAATCAATTTTGTATTCCAGGCAATAAACAATGTAATTGGAATCCTTTGAAAACTTTGACAGTTTTGCAAACTTGTAAAACTGATGGTACTGGTTGGACAGATTCTGAATGTGGATCTGGTCAAAGTTGTAGTATTGATATAAATAATCCAAAGATAGGTAAATGTTTTACTGCTTGTGTTCAAAATTCAAAGCGATGTTATGGAAATTATTCTCAAACTTGTACTGATGGAATTAATGGAACTTGGGGTAACAACGTTTATTGTGGATCTTCAGGTTGTAATAGTATTAATGGGACTTGTAATTCAGCAAAACCAACTACTGTGCCAAC
>CAZICU010000001.1:0-13906 GCA_964537905.1 uncultured Gammaproteobacteria bacterium | reverse complement strand
AGTTAGACCAACTAGTGCTGTGCCAACAGTTAGACCAACTAGTGCTGTGCCAACAGTTAGACCAACTAGTGCTGTGCCAACAAATATACCAACTCCTAGTTGTACTTCTGATGGGGTCAGTTTAAGTCCTTCAACTTTAACTTTAAAAGTAGGAGAGAGTTCAATTATGACAGCAACTAATGATTGTCCCCAAACTCCAAGTGGAATAACTTGGTCAAGTAGTGATGGAAGTATTGCTACTGTTGATGGTAATGGTTTAGTTAAAGCAATATCTGTGGGATCGACAGTGACGATTACTGCTACTAATAGTGTGGGTAAAAAAGCAACAGCATCAGTAGTGGTGATAACTAGTGGAAATAGAACTTTAAATTTCAAAATATCTTTCTCTGGAATAAAGCCATCCTATGTTAATACGAATGGAGAAAGATATAATTGTTTGGCTAGTTTAGGTGGTTTATCACTGGAAATAGCTAATGTTCCAACTAATAAATATGAAACTTTTTCAGATATTCAATTTAGCGTAGTTGGAAATGAGGTAGATAGCTTAGGAAATCAAGTATTTCAAGTAAGTAATTTACCA
The DNA here is from genome assembly GCA_964537905.1 of uncultured Gammaproteobacteria bacterium. Taxonomy (GTDB): domain Bacteria; phylum Patescibacteriota; class Microgenomatia; order UBA12405; family UBA12405; genus WARW01. The sequence continues at coordinate 13,326 of CAZICU010000001.1, read as the reverse complement.
ATAGGTTCGGCTTTGGATGGAGTTAATAATTTTAACTATGTTAAGGTTAAAGGTCCGTTCCATTTGAAAAGAAGAATGTGTTTAGATAATCAAACAGGGAAGTTAACTGAAACTACTGTTTGTAATATTGATTTAAATAAAAATGATGGTTATATTTATGATTTTTCTGAATATAATTTATTGGCGGGAGATGTAGATTTAAATGGAATTGTTAATGGAATAGACTTTGTAACAGTTAAAAATTCAGTTAATGCTGGAGCTGAACCAGTTTGTGGTATTACTAATGATTTAAATATGGATGGAGTAGTTAATGGACTCGATCTTAGTTTGATTAGAGATATCTCTTTGGCTCAAGTAGATGATGAATAATTATTTTTTAAATAAATAAATGAAAGGGAAAAATATAATAAAAATTTTAATTCCACTAGTAGCCATAGTGGTAGTGATCGAAAGTATTGTTTTAGTTTCTACTTTGGATAAAGCCGGAAAAAATAATACTTCAATAGATTCTTCTCCTAATGAACTGACCGAAACATTATCTGAAGAGACAAATATTGAACCGGTGGCTGATTTTGTTTTTGAGACAGAAAATAAAGAAATGAAAATAGGTAAAGCTTATAAAGTAAATTTAAGTTTAGTGGGGAATATTGAGACTGAGATTGGGGCAATGGATATTTATGCAAAATATGATCCAGAATTATTAACAATATCAAAATTAGAAAAAGGAACTAATTTTCCTAAAATGGTAGGAAAATCAGGTATTGATTCTAAATCAGGGTTAATTACTTCTATTTTTTTGTGGGATATAGGTGAATCTTATAAAATTGAGAGTAAAAAAGTAGATTCAGTAGTGTCGTTTACAGTAACTCCTAAGGTTGAAGGAGTAAGTGAAATTATTTTGGTTACTGGTAATAAGGATGAGAAATCTGTTACTCTTGTAGTAGATAATTCTACCGCTAAGCCAATGGCTTTTTTGGGGAATAAATTAGAAATTAATGCAACTAAATAGTTATGAAAAAAACTGCCTGTTTATTAATAACTCTAGCTTTTTTACTGTCAGGAGTTGGAGCTAAGGCTGTTTATGCTGGTCCGAGATTGTATTTTGATCCAGCTAGTGCAACTAAAAATTTAAATGAGACTTTTACCGTGACAGCTAAAGTTGATACAGCAGGTGAGATTGTGGGAAGTATTGATGGAATAGGTACTTATGATTCTTCAAAATTAGAATTAGTATCAGTAACCAAGGCTTCAGATATGGTATTTAATGAGGTTGAAGGGGGAGGTAATTGTCAAATTCCTACTAGTAGTGGTGGAAGATTTACTTTTTCTTGTTACACCAATAGTGTTTTGTCTAATACTGTTCCAGCTGGAAGTTTAGTGGTTTTTACTTTTAAAGCTATTGCGGTGGGAACGGGAACAGTTAATTTTAGTTGTACTGCTGGTTCAACTGTTGATTCGAATATAGTTAAAAGTTCTAATGCTTCAGATGTGATAAGTTGTAGTGAGAATGGGGCTGGTAGTTATACCGTGGTTCAAGGATCGACAACTACAACTACTACTAATCCTACGACTAATTCATCAACTACAACAACTTCAACAACACTACCACAAACTGGTAGTTTTGGTGTAACTTTGGGGGTTATATCTTTTGGATTAGTTAGCGTTCTTTCGGCTATATTCTTGAAGTTTTTATGAAGAAAATAAATATTAAAAGTTTGGTTATTTTTGGAGTTTTGGCGGTAGTGATGGTTTTAGTAGTAGTGGCAGTTAATCAGGTGAGAACTCTTATTAGTGGAGCATCTAGTGGGGTTGAGCCACAATCAGTTTCGGCTGTCTCTGGTGATGATGGAAGATCGGCGGTTATTACTTGGATTTCTGATAAAGAATCAATTAATAAAATCGAATATGGAACAACTGCGGCTAGTTTGGTTTTAATTTCAACAGAAGCTTCAGCTTCGACTAATCATAGTGTTGCTTTGAGTTCTCTAAAACCAGGGACAACATATTATTTTAGAATTAGATCGGGAGATGAGGTTTTTGATAACGGAGGAATACCATATAATTTTAAAACGAAAGCTGATATAAGTGCAATAGTAACTCCAACTTTGCCAGTTGCAATACCGTCTCAAACTGCTATTTCAGCAAATACTTTAACAAAGCAATGTGATACAAAAACTGATTATAATAAAGATGGGGTTGTCAACTCGATTGATTTGGCAGTGTGTAAAAATAATGGAGGAACAGTTGTTTCAAGTTCTAATTCTGCACCAGTAGCAACTCCAACTGTTAAAAAATTATCAACTGTACCAACTGTTTCGGCTAATTCTTGTTCGGGAAATATTGCTGATTATAATAGTGATGGAGTAATAAATGGATTGGATAGAGTTAACTGTTTACAAAGTTTGCATTAAAGAGGTACAATAGGCAATTGTTAAAATTCAAGGAGGTGTTATTTTTTAATGCCAATTATAGTACAAAAAAAGAAAGGTGAATCTAAAGACGATATTATAGGTAAGTTTAGGCGTTTATGTATGGAAGAAGATATTACTGAAGAAGTTCGAAAACGGGCTGCTTATGTGAAGCCTTCTGAAGAAAGATATGCTAAAAAGAAGATAATTGTTTGGAGAGATAAATGTCGTCGTCGGGCCAAAAATTCAAGGAGACAAGATGTTAAAAGATAATCTTAAAAAAGAAAGTATAGAAGCCTTAAAAAACCACAATCAAAAATTGGTGGATGTTTTAAGGTTTCTAATATCTTTAATTGATAAAAAGGAAATGCAACTTCCATTGGGTAAAATGGTTGAAAATGATGAAATTGGAGTCTTAAGAAAAGAATTAAAAAATAAAGAAGAGTCTCGAGAAATGTTTTTAAAAGCTAACAGAAATGATTTAGTGGAAGAATTGGATTATGAGATTGAAGTAGTTAAAAAATATTTACCGGCCGAATTAACAAATGAACAAATAGAGAAGATTATAAAAGAGGTAATTTTAGAAAAAGGAAATAATTTTGGTTTAGTGATGAAAGAAGTGATGATTAAGCTAGGAGGATCAGTCGATGGAGGAGTGATATCAGCAATAGTAAAAGAAAAAATAAGTGAGTTATAAAGTAGAAAGTTTAAAGTTATAAAGTTGTGGATAATATAATTTTAATAAATCATCCAATCAATTTTGGTTTGGATGATGATTTAGTGGAGAAATTGGCAAAAAAAGCATTATTAAAAAAGGGGTATAAAGAAAATGTGGAATTGAGTGTTTGTTTTGTGGGCAGAAAAAAAGCTTATGATTTGAATGTTAATTATCGTCAAAAAAAATATTATCCTCAGGTACTGGGTTTTCCTATGTCAACTAAAAAAGATGTTGATGGCAAAATAAGATTGGGAGATATTGTAATTTGTACTCAAAAATTAAAATATGAAGTGAAATTTCAAAAATCAACTTTAGAAAAAGTCCTTTTTGAATGGTTAGTACATGGAGTGGAGAACCTTTTAAAAAATTAAAAAATTAATTATAAATCCTGTCTTGATATAGATGATGGTATTGTAAACTTTGGTTAGCTTTGGTTTAATGGATTGATGTCTGTTTTTCATTTAAAATACCGACCAAGTAAATTATCGGAATTAGATTTAGCTGATATTGCTGAAAAACTAAAAAGTTTTATTGTAGCCAAAGATATTCCTCAATCATTTTTATTTTCTGGACCAAAGGGTTCTGGTAAAACTTCAGCGGCAAGAATTTTTGCTAAAACAATTAATTGTCTTAATCAAAAAAATGGTGAATCTTGTGAAGAATGTATTAATTGTAAAGAAATTAATGAAAATAGATCAATGGATATTATTGAAATGGATGCCGCTTCAAATAGGGGGATAGAAGATGTCAGAGATTTAAAAGAAAAAGCTTATTTATCACCAACAAAACTTGATTATAAAGTTTTTATAATTGATGAAGTTCATATGTTAACCAAGGACGCTTTTAATGCCCTTTTAAAGTTAATTGAAGAACCACCAAAACATACTATTTTTATTTTATGTACTACTGATGCTGATAAAATTCCAGAAACGGTTTTATCAAGATTAATTAGAGTTGATTTTAGAAAAGGTGGAAAAGAAGAGTTGAAGAGATCATTAGAAAAAATTATTAAAGGAGAAAAAATAGAAATTGACCAAATGACTTTGGAATTTGTTTTGGAAAAAAGTGACGGTAGTTTTAGAAATTTACAAAAGAATTTCAATGAATTATTTTTGTCAGTTGGCAATAAATTATCTTTTGAAGTGGTAAAAAATTTTTTTGTGAGTAAAAATGGAAATTATACTCCAGCTGAGTTTGAAAAAGATTTAGCCAAAGGGGAGTTGAATCAAATTTTAAAAAGATTAGAAAAAATGTCGGATGATGGGATAAATTTGGTTGTTTTTAGAGAAGAATTGTTGATGTATTTTCAACAAAAATTATTAATTAATTTTAAAGTAATCGAAGGTGAATTGTCTTTGTTTAATTTAAAGAGATTGGAAACATGGATAAATTTGTTAATTAGAGCGGCCAAACAAGAAAAAGAAACAGAGATTGACCAATTACCCTTAGAATTGGCGGTAATTGATTTTTTAAATGAGACCAGTGAAATAAAAGTTGATGTTAAAAAAGATGAAATTGAAAACGTTGAGAAAAAAACAGAGGAAGTAAATAAAAATTTACAAGAAATAGTATCTGATGAAATAGTGGTTGATGAAGTAGTGACCGTAGATGTATCGGGAGTAAATTTAATTAAAATACAAGAGTCTTGGGGAAATATTTTAATGGCGGTAAAACCTTTTAATCATTCAGTGGAAGCTTTTTTGAGAGCAGCTAGACCAATTAAACTAAAGGGAAGAAATTTAACTTTGGAAGTATTTTATCCGTTTCATAAAGATAGATTAGAAGAGGTTAAAAATAAAAAAATAGTTGAAAATGGATTATTGAAAGTTCTTGGAGTTGAATTAAATTTTGAGTGTATATTGGGTAAAAGTAAAAAAGAACCTTTGATAATTAAAAATGATACCCCAATGAAAAGTATTAATCAAAATTTAGAAGAAGAAAAGAAAGATGAAAAAAAAGATTTATATGATGTAGTCAAAGATATATTTGGTTGAGGTATAATTGGTTTAATTTTAAATTTTTAATTTTTAATTTTTAATCAAATTTAAATTTTAAAAATTTAAATATTAAAAATTAAAAAACAAATATGTTTGATAAAGCAAAAATGTTAGCTCAGGCTTATAAATTAAAAAAAGCAGTTGAGGCTGAAGTAGTCGAAATTGAAGAAAATGGAATTAAAATTAAGGTTAGTGGTGATCAAAAAATAAAAGATCTATCAATAAATGGTATGGAAAATAAAGTGTTAGTTGAGGTGATTAACAAAGCAATGAAAAAATCTCAAGAAACAGCCGCAAAAAGAATGAAAGATATGGGAGGATTGGAAGGATTATTTTAATTACCAATAACCAATAAACCAAGTATTCCAAAATGTTTTATTTAAAAAATTATAATAATAAGTTTGTTTCTTGTATCTTGGTTATTGGTATTTGATTGATTTATGGCAGAATTTCCAAAATCGGTTAAAAATTTGATTGATGCTTTTGAAAGGTTGCCAGGTATTGGACCAAAAGGAGCAACTAGATTGGTTTTTTATTTACTTAACACGCCAAAATCTTATGTTAATGATTTGGCGACGGCTTTAGTAAAAATGAAAGAGGAAACTAAAATTTGTAAAAAATGTTTTTCGGTAAGTGAAAAAGAAATTTGTTCAATTTGTGATGATTCTCATCGTAATCATTGGCAAATATGTGTGGTAGAAAAAGCGATTGATGTGATGGCAATTGAAAATATGGGAGGATTTAAGGGAGTTTACCATGTGCTGGGAGGAGTGATTAATCCACTTGATCATGTAGGCCCGGATGATTTAAAAATAGATGAATTAATTAATAGAATTGAAAATATTTTATCTGACAATAGTGAAAATATTAATTGTCTTGAAATTATTTTGGCGACTAATCCAACTATGGAAGGGGAGGCAACAGCTTTATATATAAAAAAAAGATTAGAAAATTTAAAAATTAAAATTTCAAGAATTGGTAGTGGTTTACCAATTGGAGCTGATTTGGAATATGCTGATCAAGCGACTTTGTGTCGAGCTTTGGACGGAAGAAGAGACATTTGAATGATTTTATTTTGATAAAATAAGATTATGGGAGATAATCAAATCTTAAAAGGAATAAAAAAAGGTTTTGGAGAACTTGGAAGTGAAACAATAGAAAAAACAGCAGAGCATGTTGAAAAAATTTTTGAAAGTGTCATTACTGGTAAAGAATTATTGGGAATGGAAAAAACAATGAGTGATAATGAGTTGGAATTTCAAAAAAAACAAGAAGAACAAAAAAAGAATGATGAAATAAAAAAAATAAAAGGAGAAATGGGGCAATATGGAGATGAAGTAAAAGACAAGAGACGTGATGTAGAAGGAGAAATAGAAGAATTAAGACGCAAACAAGAAAAAGAAGAAGAAGAAAAAGAGGCATATTTTGCAAAAATGGAAGAACAGAAAAGAAGACAGGAACAACAACAAGCTGAGGAATATAATTATTTAAATATGGAATCAACAAATCCAGCTAAACAAAAGAAATCGCGAGGAAGTGCTTTGGCTCATAAAAAGAAACAACAACCAGATCAATCTCAAATGTCGCAAACAGCGGAGTTTAAAGGTAAAATAGATTAATTGACAACAATATGTACATAATGTACACTTAATTATGACAGTTATAATTAATGCCACTAAAGCTAGACAAAATTTTTTTGATTTATTAGTGGCGGCTAGAGATAAAAAACAAATAACATAAGTTAAATTAAATGGGGTAGTTGTGGCTAAATTGATTCCTGAAGAAGAAAAAAAGTTTGATTGGGATGCTTATGAAAAAAGAATGAAGAAAGGGATTAAGCTTTTGAGAAAGAGTAATTGGGATGATGTTTTAGAATTTAGAGAAAAAAAAGCTGATATTAGGAGATATAAGGGATGGTAAATCTCTTTATAGATACTTCAGTATTAATTGAAGAGATTAGAAAAGGGTCTGAATTGTGGAGTGAAGTAAAAGATTTGTCTAAAAGCAACAAAGTGTCAATTATTTCATCAGTAATAGTTTTAACGGAATTGTGGATGGGTGAATCAATGAGTAAAAAAGAGAAATTGAATGTGGTTGAAGAGATGGTGGAAGTAATTACTTTTGTGGATGTTAATAATAAATTGGCCAAAATGGCTGGTGAACTAATTAGAAAATATAAAGTGATAGGTTTTGATGGGATAATAGCAGCAACAGCGATGGAATATAATGCAGAGCTAGTTACTTTAAATATAAAACACTTTAAAAACATTAAAGGATTAAAATTATATAATGAAAATTTATAATACTTTAACTAGACAGAAGGAAGAGTTTAAATCAATTAGAGAAAATGAAGTGGAAATTTATTCTTGTGGGCCAACGGTTTATTCTAGTCCACATATTGGTAATATATATGCTTATATTTGTTGGGATGTTTTAACTAGAACTTTTAAATATTTAGGATATGAAGTTCATAATGTTATTAATATTACTGATGTCGGTCATTTAACTTCAGATGGGGATAGCGGGGAAGATAAGATGGAGAAAGGTTCAAAAAAAGAAGGTTTAAGTGCCAAAGAATTGGCCGAAAAATATGAAAAGGAATTTTTGGAAAATTTAAAAGAGTTAAATATTGAATTACCATGGAAAATGCCTCGAGCGACAGAACATATTCAAGAACAAATAGATTTAATAAAAAAGATTGAAAAAAATGGTTTTAGTTATAAAACTAGTGATGGAATTTATTTTGATACTTCTAAATTTGCTGATTATGGAAAGTTGGCTAATTTAAATTTAGAAAAAATTCGGGAGGGGGCTAGGGTAGAAGTAAATGAAGAAAAGAAAAATCCACAAGATTTTGCTTTGTGGAAATTTTCTCCTTCGGCAAGTTCAGGATTACCAAAAAGACAAATGGAATGGGAAAGTCCTTGGGGAAGAGGTTTTCCAGGTTGGCATATAGAATGCACAGCTATGTCAACCAAATATTTAGGAGAAATTTTTGATATTCATACTGGCGGAGAGGATCATATTCCAGTTCATCATACTAATGAAATTGCCCAAGGTTATGGATCTTTTGGACACAACACAGCTAATTATTGGATGCATAATGCGTTTATTACTTTTAAAGGAGAAAAAATTAGTAAGAGTAGCGGGGGATTATTTACAATTAAGGATTTAATAGATATGGGTTATGATCCAATGGCTTATCGATATATGGTTTTAGGGTCGCATTATAGAAAAGGAATAGAATTTTCGTTAGAAAATTTAAAGGCGGCAGAAAATGCTTATGGAAGATTACTAGCTTTATGGTTTGAGTGGAGAAATAGTAAAGATACGGTCAGTGGACAAGTCAATAAAAAATATAAAAAAGAGTTTGTAGAGAAGATTAGCGATAATTTAGCAATGCCCGAAGCTATGGCAGTGTTATGGAAAATGGTTAAAGATAATAATTTAAATAATGCTGATAAACTGGCAACATTGATTGATTTTAATAAAGTTTTGGGGTTAAATTTGGGAATTGATTCTAGACAAGAAGAAATTCCACAGGAAGTTTTGAATTTGGTTGAGGAAAGGAAAAAAGCAAGGGAAGAAAAAAAATGGGCGGAATCTGATAGATTAAGAGAAATTATTAAAAATGAGGGTTATCTGGTTGAAGATTTATTAGATTCTTGTAAAATATATAAGATAAAGTAACTTTTTGATTGTAAAAAAAAATATTTTATGTTAATCTATTGAGCTAATGAAAGGAAATAAATACCAATATCAACTAGTGGTAGTTTTAGCCCCAAAGACTGAAGAAAAAGAAAAAGTCTTGGATAAAATTAATAACTGGTTAGAAAAAAACAAAATTGAGTCAACCTCAAACCATACAGGTTTAAAGGAACTGGTTTATGAAATTAATAAAAACACCAAAGGTGATTTTTGGGTGTATGATTTGATTTCTGAATCGCCGATTAAATTGAAAGAGTTTAATCTTTTATTAAATCGTGAAGTTAATATTATTAGATATTTAATATTGAAAAAGGAGTAATTATGCCTAGCCGATGTCTTAATAGGGTAACTTTAATTGGTAATTTAACTCGAGACCCAGAGTTAAGATACACACCAGGGGGGATGGCGGTAGCCTCTTTTGGTATTGCCACAAATCGTGTTTGGGTAACTAAACAAGGTGAAAGAAAAGAAGATGCTCAATTCCACCGAATTGTAGCTTGGAATAAATTAGCAGAACTTTGTTCTCAACTTTTATCAAAAGGGAGAAGAGTTTATGTTGATGGAAGAATTCAATATCGTGATTTTATGGATCAAGAAAATAATAAAAAACAGATTGCGGAAATTATTATTGATGACATGATTATTTTAGATAATAAAGGTAATGCTCCTCATGGAGAATCAGTTGATTTGGCTGGTAATGTGCCAGAGACTGAAATTTCTGATGTTGGAGATCAGGCTGTGGTGCCTGAAGGCAGTATCGAAGATATAGTTATTCCAGACGACATCGGAGAGCCTGCGGCTGCTAAAACTGATGAAATGCCTTTCTAATAAAAACTATGATAAAAAAGACAAAAAAAGATAGTTTACTGATTGCTAAAAGAAAAGGAAAGGAAAAGGGTTGTAGTTTTTGTAAAACAAAAACTATACCTCGATGGGAAGACTATGAATCTTATGGTGATTTTTTATCACCACGAGGAAGAATCATGGCTTCTCAATATACTGGAATTTGTTCTAAACATCAAAGAAAGTTGGTGAAAGCAATTAAACAAGCGAGACATTTGGCTTTGTTGCCTTTTGTAACTCAGTAATCCTTTTGACATTACTCAAGGATTTGAGCCCCTCTATTACATTGGTAATGGAGGGGTTTTTGGTTATAATGAAATGATGAAGAAGAAAATTAAAACAAAATGGGGAATAAGTATTTTAGGAGATAGTAAATTTTTGGTTAAAGTTGGAGAAAATGTTTCTGAGGGACAAATTTTGGCTAAAGTAAAAGAAAAAAAAATTAATTCTTTTGATATTTCTAGTTTTTTAGGAAAGATGGAGCCGGAAAAAATAGCCTCATTAAATGATAAATTTAAAAATAGTTGGGTAAATAGTGGAGAATTGATTTGTATGACGGGTGGTATTTTCCCGAGTAAAATATGTTTTCCTATGACAGGATCTTTTGTGGAATTGGATAATTTTGGAATTTTAAGAATTGAAGAATCAGAAGAAAATGAAAAAGAAATTATTTCTCCAGTAAAAAGTAAAGTTTTAAAAATTGAAAAAGATAAAATATCATTAGAATTTGAGGTTCAAGAATTTAAAGGAGAAGGTTTAATTGAAGGTAAAACGTGGGGAAAAGGAGAAATTAAAATAATTAACGAAACTCGAGATTTGGATTTTAACCTAAGAGGTAATTTACTTTTTTCTGATAATTTATCGAAAACATTTTTATTAAAAGCTGAAGTAATTGGAGTGACTGGATTGGTTACTAATAAAAAAAATGACGATGAATTAACTTCTGATTTGCCAATATTATTCTTGGAAGAAAATGAATGGAAAGAACTTTTGAAATATAAAAATGAAAAAAGAAATTTTTTATTAAATTCACGTCTTGGTAGATTATTAATGGTGTTAGAATAAATAATGCGTTTAAAAAATATAAGAAATTTAGCTTTGTCTTTAACTTTATTATTAATAGTTTCTTTGATAAGTTATAGAATTGGTCAAAAAAATGTTGAATTGCCGGAAGGAAACCAGCTGGAATTATCTTTGATGTGGAGAGTAAAAGAAGCTTTATCTAAAAGTTTCTTGGAAAAAGATAAAATGGAAGATAAAACTTTGATGTATGGAGCAGTTGAGGGAATGGTGGCATCTTTAGATGATCCTTATACAATGTTTTTACCCCCAGAAGAAAACAAAAGTGCCAATGAAGATTTGGCGGGAAAATTTGCTGGAGTAGGAATATCTTTGGGATACAAAGATAAAACTTTGGCAGTTATGTCACCTTTGGCGAAATCACCAGCAGAAAAAGCGGGAGTTAAAGCGGGAGATTTAATTTTAAAAATTGTTGACAAAAAAAATAATGTAAACAAGGAAACAACTGGAATAAGCTTGGAAGAAGCAGTGAAATTGATTCGAGGGGATAAAGGAACGGAAGTAATTTTGACTTTATATAGAGAAGGTAAAACTGGAACTTTTGAGGTAACTTTAATTAGAGATGATATTGAAATTCCAGGATTAGAATTGGAATGGAAGGAATCAGAAAATAAAAAAATTGCTTGGATAAAGTTTTACAAATTTAGTGAACAAGTATTTAATGATTGGGAAAAAGTAGTAAATGAAATTAAGACTAAAAAGGATAATGATTATGGGGGAATTGTGTTGGATTTAAGAAATAATCCAGGAGGTTATTTACAAGCTAGTGTGTTGGTGGCTTCTGATTTTTTGAATGATGGGGTAGTAGTAAAACAAGAATCAGCTAGTGGAATAACGGATATATATAGAGTAGATAAGACTAGGGGTAATTTAGTAAAAGATAAATTAGTAGTTTTAATTAACGGTGGAAGCGCTTCAGCTTCGGAAATTTTAGCTGGATCATTGAAAGATTATAATAGAGCCAAATTAATAGGAGAAAAAACTTTTGGTAAAGGAACAGTTCAAGAAACACAAGAATTTAAAGATGGAAGTGGATTACATATAACAATTGCTAAATGGTTGCTGCCGAATGGTAAAAATATTCACAAAGAAGGAATAATTCCGGATGTGGAAATAAAGTCAGGAGAAGATCCAAATGTTGATATTCAACTAAATAAAGCTATTGAGATTTTATTACAATAGATTTAAGCTATTTTTAAGTTTTTTAAATTATTAATTATATTAATATTAATGGTTTAATTATTTTATGAAGAATATAAAGATTAAATCTTGGTTAATTTTTTTATTGGCTTTATTATTGTTGGGGAGTGGGGGTGTTGGTGGTTTTTTGATAGCTAAAAAATTTTTAAGTGAAACTGTTTTAGTTCAAAATAAAGTTCAAATAACAGATGAAGAATCTTTGACAACTAAAGTGGTAGAAAAAGCAACACCAAGTGTGGTGACGGTGTCGATTAATAAGGATGTAGTCAAGAATACGGCTGATATTTTCCAACAACTTTTTGGTAGAGGTAAAGTAAATTTAGAAACAGAACATATAGAACAAGATATTGGGACGGGTTTTATCATTAGTAATGATGGCTTAATAGTAACCAATAAACACGTAGTGTCTGATACCTCGGCAAAATATAAAGTAATAATTGGTAAAGATGAAGCGGTTGAAGTAAAAAATATTTATCGTGATCCAGTGAATGATTTGGCGATTTTAAAAATTGACAAAACGGATTTAATACCAGTAGAAATGGGAGATTCAGATAAATTAAAAGTAGGTCAAACAGTAATTGCGATTGGAACAGCTTTGGGTGAATTTAGATCGACAGTGACAAAAGGAGTAGTTTCGGGTTTAGGTAGGGGAATAACGGCGGGAAGTTATGGAACTTCAACGGAAAAATTAGAAGATGTAATTCAAACAGATGCGGCCATAAATCCTGGTAATTCTGGTGGACCATTATTTGATTCGGCTGGTTTAGTTATTGGAGTAAATGTGGCGGTATCGCAAAATGGTCAAAGTATTGGTTTTGCTTTGCCAATAAATTTAGTTAAGTCTAGTGTAGATAATTTCCGAAAAACAGGTGAATTTGATAGACCTTATTTGGGTGTGGCTTACCAAATGATTTCTAAGCAGGCGGCTTTGTTGAATGAAGTACCAATGGGAGCTTATTTACAAACAGTAATTAAAGATAGTCCAGCTGACAAGGCAGGAATTAAAGTTGGAGATATTATTACAGAGATTGATGGTAAAAAATTGACTGAAGTTGAAGATACTTCAATTGCTGGAATCATTAATCAAAAAAAGATAGGGGATACTTTAAAAGTAAAATACTTTAGAGATAATAAAGAAACTGAAGTAGAAGTGAAGCTAGAAAAGAGAGAAGATTAATCGAGGACGGTGAGTTCGAGAAGTAAATCATCAAGATAACCATTCATTATCTGATCTAAATTATTGAAAGATTTTTCAATCCGATGATCTTTTACTTGGTTTCGAGGATAATTGTATGTTCGAATTTTGTCGGCTCGAGTGGATTGACTAATATTGGAACGACCACCAGCAACTTGGGCGGCTCGTTTTTCTTCT